>NZ_QJSA01000007.1:0-220121 GCF_003586265.1 Pseudomonas jilinensis
GTTGCAAGGTTCTGGTGTTCCAGGCTATGGAGAATCCAGATGTTCCCAGCCAAAGCCCTGGCCCTGCCCCCGCAACTGGACTGGCAGTACAAGGATGAGCCTGCACTGGCCGAGTGGTCGTTGAAGGCTCGGTCGTATAACACGGATATTGCGAATGGGTTATTCGCTGTTTTGATTCTGATCTTCGCAGGATTGATGTATTGGTCCACAAGAGGGACCGGGTTTGATCCAGTGCTGGATGGCTTTACCTATATTCTTATGGTGAGCTTGGCGTTTAGCATGACCCACCAAAAAACCAAGTTCGCCTACCGGTTGACGGCCTCTGGACTGGAGTTCTGCGAATGGAAAGAATTCCCCAAGTGGTTGCCGCAGCTGTTGAAGTGGGCGGCGATTATTACCGGGGTGGTGATGCTGATGTTGGCGATGGTGCACCCGGCAGCGCTGATCGGCGCGATTGCCGGGCCGGGCTTGATGGGGTTGATGTATTTGCGGATGGGAACGTCCAGCCAGTTTCGGAGAATGCATGAGCGATTTCATCAGGGTTTTCACCCGTGGAGTGACTTTACCAAGATGACCGTATTTCGGCGGCGCTCGATCATTGGGCTGCATTTCGAGTGGTACAACCCCGAAGGGGATGGAGGTAAGGGACGAATGATCCCCTGGGAGGAGATTCTTTACTGCCGCAAAACCCAGCTCAACGAACTAATCGGCATCATCCGCAAACAACTGCCCGAGTCCACACCATACACGGAAGCTTACATTCCGATCTATGCCTGATGGGGTGGTGGTGCATGGCAGGGCTCCGCATGGATTGCTTCAGGCCTTCGGCCGTTCGCAATGACGGTGGGGAGTGGTTGGGCTGTGTGGGTAGAGCCTGGGGTCGTGCATCTATTCCGGGTCATTGCGAGCCGCGTAGCGGCGTGGCAATCCATGCAAGTCGGTGCAAGGTCGGTAGCTATACGGTCATTTCTTTCGCCATAAGTCCGAGCCATGACCCCATACGCTGACGGCAGTGAAGCAAAGGTTATGGGAGACAGAGGCGCATGTTTTCGCTTCGCACGCGCGCTTGTGTGGCAACCGTGCATGGTCGGCATTTTTCCTTTGCCACGTTCCGCAACGGCGGGATTGTGCCTACAATGAACAGTGATGGGCGCCCGGGAAGAAGGCGCTCCGACCAACACTCATGCCTATCGGGCCACAACCAGGGATTCCACTATGCGCCTGTTACGTCATTTCACTGCTTTCATGGTTGGTATGCTGCTGACTGGCAGCGTGCTGGCTGCCGATTCGTCCTACGGTTATCAGCATGAAGTCGAGAACCCGGGCTTCTATGCGATGGTGGGTGATCTGGTAATTGCCCGGCCGTTGCTGCTGGGTGCGACTGCCATTGGGGCTGCCGCGTTTGTGGTCAGCCTGCCGTTCACTGCGCTGGCGGGTAACACCAAGGAAGCTGGCCAGGAGCTGGTGGTTCGCCCTGGTCGGGAAACCTTTGTGCGCTGCCTGGGTTGTACCCGCAGCGGCTATGGCCGCAAACAGCAGGACGAACGCCGCTGATATGGGTTGCGGGGGCGGACTATCGTTGCTGTCGCCGCTATCGCGTCTGATGCCTGTCGGGTAGTCGGGCATGCATAGTCTGCTTAAACCACGCTGGATGTCGGCCCTGTTGCTGGGGCTGCTCATCCTGTTCTTCTGGCAGCCGGAGGCCGCTACGCTGGCGGCTGGTATCGCGCTGTTCATCATGGGTATGCGCCATCTTGAGGATGGCTTCCGGGCCTTTACCGGCGGTGCGCTGGAGCGCTGGCTGGCCCGTTGCACCAACCGGTTGTGGAAAAGCCTGCTGTTCGGCGTGGTCAGTACCGCGCTGGTGCAGTCCAGTACTCTGGTCACCCTCTTGTCGATTGCGTTTCTCAGTGCCGGGCTGATGAGCCTGATGGCCGGGATCGGGATAGTGTTCGGGGCCAACCTGGGGACTACCACCGGGGCCTGGCTACTGGCCGTAGTCGGGTTGAAGGTGGATCTGGCGGCGGTGGCCATGCCGATGCTGGTGTTCGGCGGGATTCTCGGCCGGCGTGGTGAGGCCTACTGGAAGGGTGTTGGTCAGGTGATGCTGGGGATTGGTTTCCTGTTCCTTGGCATCGACCTGATGAAGGACGGTTTTACCAGCTTCCAGGGGATTCTCGATCCCGAGCGTTACCAGATCAGCGGTTGGCTGGGGGTGGTGGTCTATACCCTGTTCGGATTGCTGGCCACGGTGGTGATGCAGTCCAGCCATGCAACCCTGATGATCACTTTGGCGGCCCTGGCCACCGGTCAGCTGGATTACGCCAATGCGCTGGCCATGGCGATTGGCGCCAACCTGGGGACTGCGGTGACTTCGGCGCTGGGGGCCGTGGCCAGTAACCAGGCCGGCCGGCGTCTGGGTGTGGCGCACGTACTGTTCAACCTGATGACCGGGGCGGTGGCGCTGGCGGCTTTGCCGCTACTGACCCGTTCAGTGGACTGGACCGCCGAACTGATCGGCATTGCCGCCGATGCCTATACCCTCAAGCTGGCGTTGTTCCACACCCTGTTCAATGTGCTGGGACTGGTGATCATGCTGCCGTTGACGCCGTTGCTGCTTAAGGCTCTGATGCGCTGGCTACCTGACCCCACTCCGGCGGTTGGGCCGGAGGGTGCCGATCTGGCGCTGAGCGAGCAGCCGCGCACCCGGGCGCTTTATCTCAACGACTCGGCCATGCTGCATGCTGACACCGCGCTCAAGGTGCTGGGCCAGGAGTTGTTGCACCTGGCGACCTTGAGCCGCAAGGTGGTGGCCTCGGCGCTGTATTTGCCGCCGGATATTCATCAGGGTATGAGCCGCGAGCAGCTTCATGCCCAGCTTCAGCGCCCGGTGCCCGGTGAGCAGCGCGAGGATGCCGATGCGTTGTATGAGCGACACGTCAAAGGGGTGTATGGCGATATTGTCGACTTCATCAGCCGTCTGGATATCTCGTTACTGCCCGAGCAGCAGCAGGCGTTGATGGACGACAACCTGGCAGCCCGGGATCTGGTCGAGGCGGTCAAGGCGGCCAAGCACTTGCAGACTAACCTGCGCCGGCAGATCGACAGCCCCCAGGAGGCGGTGCGCGAGGCCTATGGTCAGTTGCGTGAGCAATGTGGGCTGGCGCTGATTGAGCTGGCCAGGCTGGCCGATCTGGAGATTGACTCTCCGGCCCGCGAGGCGTTGTTTGCCCGCTATGAGGCCGAGGACAATCTGTTTGCCGAGCATTTTCAGGCGCTGGTGCAGCGTCTGTTGCGCGAACGCCTGCTCGATGGCTGGCAGGCTACCTCACTGCTCAACGATCTGCATTACATGCTGCGCATCCGTCGCCATCTGCATCTGGCCCATGCGGTGCTCTACGATGGCCTGAGCGCTGAGCTGGAAGCCAGTGCCGAACGGATCGAGCCGAGCCTCAGTCTGTCTTGAGCTGTACGCTGGCCTGGCCAACTCCGCGTGGGTCGCTGGCCGCGCTTAGCTCGCCCCGTCGCTTGTCCCACAGCAGAGCCTGCATATCGCCATAATCCCGGCCGACCGGCCTGATCTGGTGGCCGAGCGCTTCCAGGTCGGCTTGTTGCTGCGGGCTGAAGGCCGCTTGTTCGATCTGGATATGATCGGGCAGGTATTGGTGATGGAAGCGTGGGCGGCTGACCCAGCGTTCGACCGGCTGGCCGTCGATGGCCTCCAGGCTGCCAAGCAGGACCATGGTGATGATGCGGCTGCCACCGGGTGTGCCCAGCACGGCCAGTTGCTGATCATTCTCCAGCAGCGTTGGGGTCATGCTCGACAGTGGCCGCTTGCCGGGCGCGATGGCATTGGCCTCACCGCCAGCCAGTCCGTATTCGTTGACCCCGTCGGGGTCGGCGGCAAAGTCGTCCATCTCATTGTTCAGCAATACCCCGGTACCGGGTACGGTAAAGGCCGCGCCGAACGGCAGGTTGATGCTCAGGGTGGCGGCTACGGCATTGCCATCGGCATCGATCAGCGAGAAGTGAGTGGTGTTGCTGCCTTCGCTGAAGACCTTGGGCATACCCAGGCTGCTGCTCGGGGTGGCGCGCTGCGGGTCGATCTGGCTGGCCAGCTCACGGGCATAGCTGGCCGAGGTAAGGCGCTCAACCGGGACCGGGACAAAGTCGCCATCGCCCAGCAGGGTAGCCCGGTCGCGGTAGGTGCGGCGCATCAGCTCAACCAGATTGTGAGTCCAGGCAGTAGAGCCGGGTTGGGCTTTGGGCAGGGTTTCTAGCCCCTGCAGAATACCGGCCAGGGCAATGCCGCCAGCCGAGGGCAGGGGCGCGCTGATGACCTCGAAACCATGGCTATGGAAACGAATCGGCTGGCGCTCGATGACCTGATAGTTGTCCAGGTCGGCCTGTTGCCAGATACCGCCGGCAGCCTGCACCGAACTCAGCAGTTGCTCGGCCACGGGGCCGGCATAAAAACCAGCCCGGCCCTGCTCGGCCAGCGCGCGCAGGGTCTGGGCCAGTTCCGGTTGCTGGATCAGGCTGCCTTCGGCGGGTATGTCGTTGTCACGCAGGAACAGCCGTGCGGTTTCCGGGTCACGGCGCATGGCTTCGACCCGGAAGCTGCCCAGTGCCTGGTAGCGTGAGGTGACGGCAAAGCCCTGTTCGGCAGCGTCGATGGCCGGGGCCAGGCTCTGGCTTAGCGGCAGGCGCCCGTAGTGTTCAGCCAGATGTACCAGCGCCGCGGGCAGGCCGGGGATGCCGGCAGCCAGCGGGCCATTGATCGCCGGGTCGCGCTGCACCTCGCCGCTGATGTTGCGGTAGAGGTCGCGTCCAGCCAGTTGCGGGGCGGTTTCGCGGGCGTCGATAAAGCGGTAGTCGATGGCTTCGCCATTAGCCTGGCGCAGCAGGAAAAAGCCACCGCCCCCGATGCCCGAACCGTAAGGCTCGACCACCCCGAGTGTCGCGGCGGCGGCGATGGCGGCATCAAAGGCATTGCCGCCGGCATCGAGAATCTGATGGGCTGCTTCGGTGGCGATCGGGTGGGCGGTGGCTACAGCCTGCTGGCCGGGCCCGGGTGCTGCCTGCAACGCCCCAGCCAGAGTCAGGGCCAGCAACGGCAGCACAACCGCTCCTGCAAGACGTCTGCAAATCCCCGGCCTTGAACAGATGCTCAAGGCTCCCAGGCGGCGTTCCCCGGAAGGCGGGAGCAGTTGCTCCCGTAGCAAGTTGTCAGACGTCCTTTTATCGCTCAATGTCTTGCCTCGAAACGGCAGCAGCCCCCTAGGCTTTGCCGGTGAGAATGTTGTACTTCTCCAGCAATTCTTCCTGGCTCTCTACATGGTTGGGATCGAGCGGAATGCAGTCAACCGGGCAGACCTGCTGACACTGTGGCTCATCGAAGTGGCCGACGCATTCGGTGCACAGGTTCGGGTCGATCACGTAGATCTCCTCGCCCTGGGAAATGGCACCATTCGGGCATTCCGGCTCGCAGACGTCGCAGTTGATGCAGTCGTCGGTAATGATCAGGGCCATGATGGCTGTGACCTCGCAGGGTCAGCCGTGGAAGCGCTTCATCAGCGCCTCATGCACGACCGGGTGAACGAACTTGGTGACATCGCCGCCCAGCGCCGCAATCTCGCGTACCAGGGTCGACGAGATATAAGAATACTTCTCCGAAGGCGTCAGGAACAGGCTTTCCACCTCGGGGGCGAGCTGACGGTTCATGTTGGCCAGCTGAAATTCGTATTCGAAGTCGGAAACCGCACGCAGGCCGCGCAGCAACACATTGGCGTTCACGTCCTTGACGAAATGTGCCAGCAGCGTGGAAAAGCCTACTACCTCGACGTTGGGCAGGTGCTTGAGCACTTCCTGGGCCAGCTCGACCCGCTGCTCCAGAGGAAAGGCCGGGTTCTTCTTGGTACTGGCCGCCACCGCTACCACCACCTTGTCGAACAGTTTCGAAGCCCGCTCAACCAGGTCGGTATGGCCTTTGGTGATCGGGTCGAAGGTACCGGGATAGAGGACGGTATTCATTACGACGAATCCTGCATCTGTGGGCTAGGGGGCAGATGGTAGCCCAACGCCGGGGGTTGAGTCATCACGCCCGTCATTGTGAGCGACGGTATGGCGCTTCCAGCGCCCTCCCGCCGTGACCGTACCACCCCGTCATTGCGAGGGTCGTAGGCCCGTGGCAATCCAGGCAGGAGTGCGTGTGTCTGGGGGGTATGGATTGCCACGTCGGCGGATGGCCGCCCCCCGCTCCTCGCAATGACGGAGTGGGGGCCTGGCCGGGCTCAGGCCCGGCTTAATTCACTGGCCAGGCCGCTGGCCAGTTTGGCGACGATGCCGTAGATCGACAGCTGCGGATTGGCGCCAATGCTGGTGGGGAACAGCGAACCGTCCAGCACCGTGAGGTTCTCAAGCTGATGGTGGCGGCCCTGGCTGTTGACCACCGCCCGTTGCGGATCATCACCCATGGCGCAGCCTCCCATGACATGGGCACTGGCCAGGCGTACGTCGTGGATGCGGTAGCTCAGACCTTCAACCTGCTGGCGGAAGTCGGCCATGGTGCGGCTGGCGCGGCCGTGGACGTGGACCGGGAACACCTCGCGGGCACCGGCGGCGAACTGGATTTCCGCCATGGCCAGATAGGCCCGGCGAGCCCCTTCCCACAGGTAATCGGTGAGTGGGTAGTCGAGTACCGGGGTAGTGTCGTCGCGAAGCACGACGCTGCCGCCAGGGCTGGCATCGTCGAAACCGTCACGCAACAGGGCCAGCATAATATTGCTGTGAGCCAGCTGGCGCATGCGCTGGAAGTTCTCCTGGCCGTGACTGCCGAGCAGCGCCGAGGTGATGCTGGGGTACATGGGCGGCACTTCCAGCTTGAAACCCATGGGCCCGAGAGCACCCTGCTGCCACTGGAAGTGATCCGAGTAGATCGACTGCGGCGCGCCGTAGAAGCCGTTGATCGGCTGATCGAACTGAGCCAGGGTGAAGTTGACCGGGTGCAGAAAGGTCCGCTTGCCCAGACGCTGATGCGGGTCCGGAGCCTTGGAGCGCAGCAGCAGCGCCGGACTGTTGATACCACCGCCAGCCAGCACCACATGGCGGGCGCGCAGACGCAATCGTGGGCCATCGGCCAGAGTCTGGAGCTGGTTCATGGCCCGGCATTCAACTTCACTGATCTGATCGCCGTTGAACTGCAGACGTTCGGCCCGGGCTCGGTAGATCAATACTGCACCACGCTCCAGCGCCGCCGGCAGGGTGGTCACCAGCATCGACTGCTTGGCGTTGACCGGGCAGCCGGTGCCGCAATAGCCGAGGTTCCAGCAACCGCGCACGTTGCGCGGGATCACTGCCCAGTGCCAGTCGAGCGCCTCGCAGCCACGCCGGATCACGTCGTTGTTGGCATTGGGCGGCACCGCCCAGGGGCTGATGCCCAGGCGTTCTTCCATCTGGGCGAACCAGGGCGCCAGGCTGGCGCTGTCCAGACCGGACACCGCATGCGCCTCGGCCCAGTGCTGGAGCGTTGGTTCTGGCGTGCGGAAGCTGCTGGTCCAGTTGACGGTGGTGGTGCCGCCAACGGCCCGGCCCTGGAGAATACCGATGCCACCGTCGCGGGTGGCCCTGGCCGAGCCTTCCTGGTACAGCTCGGCATAGGCCTTGGCCTCGTCGTTCTTGAAGTCGCTGGAGGTCTTGAGGGCGCCTTCCTCGAGCACAATCACCTTGAGCCCGGCTTCGGCCATAATCTGCGCACTGGTGCCGCCGCCGGCACCGCTGCCAATGATGATGACATCGGCTTCGAAGACGCTGTTATCCGGCTGGAGACTGGCGTCGATGACCTGCCAGCCGCGCTCAATGCCCTGGCGGAAAATATCAGGTACGGACATAAATCACCTCGTGTGAACGGCTCAAATCTGCGGTGGGCCGGGGTAGCCGGTGGTTTCCCAGGACAGGGGCAGGGCGTACCAGGCCATCAGCAACAACTGGCTGAGAGCCTTATAGCCCTGGCGCAGCATCTCCAGGCGGCTGTCGCGCCAGCGCTGCAAGAAGGCTTCCAGGCGCTCTGGCGAGGCTTGCTCCCAACTGCCCCAGATGCCGGTCAGCGGACCGCGAGTCAACGGCAGGCTGAGCAGGCCGAGCAGGTCGTGAACATCCTTTTGGATCGCCGCCGAGGTATGCGCCAGGCTGATATCCAGCTGGCGCAGGGTGGCAGTGATGGCCTGCGGCTGATTGGTCAGCGCCGGATGGTTACCGACCAGTGCTGGCAGCAGGGCCGCCAGCACGGGCAGGTCGCTGTCGCGCAGCACTTCAAAGTCGCTACTCGGGCGGCTGGATGAGCAGCCGCTCAGGGTCGCGGTCAGGCCGACGGTGGTCAGCGCCAGACTGGCGCCGGCACCGATCTTGAGCAGTTCCCGGCGGCTGAGCCGGGTTTGGGTGAGAGATGTCATGAACCACCTCGTTGTTATGATTATTGTTGTGGGCAGTGATCAGCGAATAAATAAACGATAGATCAACTGCAACAGCTTGCCGCCGTAGGGCGGATAGATTGGCCGGGCGCCGTTGAAGCGCTGCTTGATATAGACCCCCTTGGCCTTACTGAAGGTCAGAAAACCCTCATGACCGTGGTAGTGGCCCATACCCGACGGGCCAACGCCGCCAAAGGGCATGTCATCCTGGGCGACATGCAGGATGGTGTCGTTGATGCACATGCCGCCGGCATGGCTGTGCTGCATCACATGCTGCTGCTCGGCCCGGTCGTAACCGAAGTAATACAGCGCCAGCGGCCGGGGCCGCTCGGCGATATAGGTCAGCGCCTGCTCCAGTGAGTCATAGGGCAGGATCGGCAGCAGCGGGCCGAAGATTTCTTCCTGCATCACCCGCATTTCATCGCTGACATCCAGCAGCAGGGTGGGTGCCAGGATCCGGGTGTCGTCCAGATTTTCGCCTGCCGGGTTGACGCTGATGACTCGCGCACCCTTGCTCAGGGCGTCATCCAGATAACCGCTCAGGCGCTGATGCTGGCGGGCATTGATGATCTGGGTGTAGTCGGGGTTGTTGCGCAGGCTGGGGTACATGTGGGTGAAACGCTGCTGCAGCGCCTCGACCAGGGCGTCCACCCGCTCGCGCGGGCACAGCACATAGTCTGGTGCCACACAGGTTTGCCCGGCATTCAGACCCTTGCCGAAGGCGATCCGCTCGGCGGCATCCTGCAGTGGCACATCGGCGCTGACGATGGCCGGTGACTTGCCGCCCAGCTCCAGCGTAACCGGGGTCAGGTTGTCGGCTGCCGCGCGCATGACGTGACGGCCGATGCCGGTGCCGCCGGTGAACAGCAGGTGATCGAAAGGCAGCTTGGAGAAGGCCATGCCGACCTCGGCTTCACCGGTCACCACGGCTACCTCGCTGTCATCGAACAGCTCGGCCAGCAGTGTGCGCAGGGCCTCGGCGGTGGCCGGGGTCGACTCGCTCATCTTGATCATCACCCGGTTGCCGGCGGCCAGTGCGCCAACCAGCGGGCCGATGGCCAGATACAGCGGATAGTTCCAGGGCACGATGATGCCGACCACGCCCAGCGGCTGGTAAATCACCTGTGCCTTGCCGGGCTGAAAGGCAAGGCCAACCTTGCGCCGCGAAGGGCGCATCCAGCGGCGGATGCGCTTGCTGGCGTAGTGGATGCCTTCGAGTGAGGGCATCAGCTCGGCCAGCCGGGTTTCATCGGCGCTGCGGCGGCCAAAGTCATCGCTGATGGCCTGGATCAGGGTTTGCTGATGACGCACCAGCGCGGCTCTGAGCTTGCTCAGTGCCTGGATGCGCTGCTCGGCGCTGGGCATGGGGGCGGCGAGGAAGGCCGCGCGCTGACGCTCGAACAACTGGTGTAGGTGTTCAATGGTGCGTTGTTGATCCTGCAGATATGCGATATCCGCTACCATGTGGCCTCCGTAGGGCAGCCGTATGCCGGGTGGCAATCGGCTTTTTATCGTGATGGCTGCCATTTTTAGAGTAATTGCTCTAAAGTGTCAAATGCTCCAGACAGGAAACCGACCAAGCGCATGAAAACTCGTGAGCGAATTCTTCAGGCCAGCCTGCAACTGTTCAACGAACAGGGGGAGCGGGCCGTGACTACTAACCATATCGCTGCCCACCTGGGTATCTCGCCAGGCAACCTGTACTACCACTTCCGCAACAAGCAGCAGATCGTCACCGAGCTGTTTGGTCGCTATGAGGCTCAGGTGGATGATTATCTCCGGGTGCCGGAGGGGCGGGCGCTGAGCCTGGAGGACAAGGCCCACTACCTGGAATCGATTTTTCGTGGGTTGTGGGATTACCGCTTTTTTCTGCGCGATCAGGAGCATTTGCTCAGCGCCGACCCGGACCTGGCCGAGCGCTATCGGCAGTTCTCACGCCGCTGTGTGAACAGTGGCCGGGCGATTTATCAGGGCCTGGCCGAGGCCGGGATTCTCGATGCCGAGCGGACCGATCCCGAGGTGTTGGCGATCAATAGCTGGCTGCTGATGACTAGCTGGATCAGCTTTGTTTACACCTCGGTGCTGGATGCGGATCAATCGGAATTGACCCCGGCACTATTGCGGCGCGGGGTGTATCAGGTGCTGGCCCAGGAGTTGGGGCTGCTGACCGAGCAGGCCCGCCCGGCCGTGCAGGCCATGCTGGCGGAGTATTACGCGCCGCTGGGCCATTGAGCGGGTTGCCTCAGCCGAGCTGCTGCGCCAGCCACTCTGGCAGGCGCCGCTCCAGATAATAGCCCGGCCGCCACGGCGGCCCTTCGATGAAGCCGACATGCCCGCCGCGCGGGTGCAGTTCCATCCGGGTGCTGGCCGACAGCTCGGCCAGTTCAGGCACGCTGTGGGGGTAAACGAAGGGATCGTTCAGCGCCTGTACGATCAGGGTCGGTACCTGAATGCCGGCAAGAAAGAATCGGCTGCTGCAACGCCGGTAATAATCGGCGGCGCTGGCGAAACCGTGCAGCGGGGCAGTAACCCGGTCATCGAAATCCCACAGGCTGTCCATGCCCTCCAGAGTACCGAGCGCATCCAGTCGGGCCTGTTCGGCCGACAGGCTGTGATGCGCGAACAGGCGCCGCTTGTTGGCGACATAGGCCAGCAGATCGCGCAGAAAACGCGCCTGGTAGACCCGCGAAAACCCTTCGCCGATGCGGTCGGCGCACTGATCCAGGCGAAACGGAACCGAGACCGCCGCCGCAGCCTGCAACGGGCAGTCTGCCCCGCACTCACCCAGATACTTGAGCAGCACGTTGCCACCCAGAGAGTAGCCAACGGCGGCCAGGTCGTGCTGTGGCAGTTGCTGGCGCAGGTGCCCGACCACCTCGGCCAGATCGTCACTGGCCCCGGAGTGATAGCTTCTGGCCCGTTGATTGGGCTCACCTGAGCAGCCCCGCCAGTTGACCGCCACCGAACGCCAGCCGCGTGCCGCCAGAGCCTGCTGTTGGCCGAGGATGTAGGGCGACTCGGCACTGCCGGTCAGGCCGTGCAGCAAGATGATGCATGGACCGGCGGTGGATTCGGGGCCGTACCAGTCCAGATCGAGAAAATCGCCGTCACTCAGGGCCAGGCGCTGGCGTTGGCGCGGCAGTTGAGGCCGGCGCCGCAGCAAGGGGCTGAACAGGGTTTGCAGGTGCCCGCCGGGCAACCAGCGGGCCGGACGAAAGCCGTTCATGACCCCGTCACGCCTGGCGTTGCCAGAGACTGTAGTAGACCTGGCCGGCGCGCTTTTCCCGGTGCAGCTGCCAGGAGGTGGGCAGCTCGAGCTGACTCGGCGGGGCTTCGCTTTCGATATAGATCCAGGCCCGTTTGCTCAGCCAGCCATTGGCTTCCAGCGCCTGACAGGCTGCGGGCAGCAGGTTCTGATGAAACGGCGGATCGAGAAACACCAGGTCGAAGGTTTCGCTGGCATTCTGGCCGAGCAGCGCCAGAGCATCCTGCTGACGCACTTCACCGCGGGTACAGTCGAGGCTGGCCAAGTGGCCGCGCAGGGTAGTGACCACCTCATGGCTCTGATCGCAGGCCAGCGCCCGCGCCGCCCCGCGTGACAGGGCTTCCAGAGTCAGGGCACCGCTGCCGGTGAACAGGTCCAGGCAACGGGCCCCTTCGGTATAGCCGCTGAGCCAGTTGAACAGGGTTTCGCGAACCCGGTCAGGGGTCGGGCGCAGGCCGGGTTGTTCGCTGAAGCCGAAACGCCGGCTACGCCACTGGCCAGCGATGATCCGCAGCTGCTGATTGCCGGCTTTGGCCTTGCTCTTGCTCATGCATCGGGCTCCTGCTCGGCGGTTTCGGTCTGGGTTTCGGTATGAGCTTCGTTGTGGGTCGGGCCGACAGTCACCACCAGCCGGTTTTCCGGGTCGAAATGACGGGCGAAGGCGGCGCGCACGTCTTCCACGCTCAAGGCCTGAACCCGCTCAAGAAACAGTTGCAGGTGATTGAGCGGCAGGTCGTAGAAACCGAGCATGCCCAACTGCCCGACAATCGCGGCATTGCTGGCCGTGGACAGGGCGAACTCGCCCATGATCTGGCGCTTGGTGCGTTGCAGCTCGGCTTCGCTAGGGCCGATTTCGATGAACTGATCGAGGCTGTCATGGATCACTTCCAGCGCCAGTTCGACCTGATCGGCGCGGGTCTGCATGCTGATCATGAACGGCCCCTTGGCCTGCATCGGCACCAGGCTGCTGCTGACCGAGTAGGACAGCCCGCGGGTTTCGCGGATCTGCTCCATCAGCCGTGAGCCGAAGCCCGAGCCACCGAGGATCTGGTTGCCGACGTAGAGCGCGGCATAGTCCGGGTCGTTGCGGCTGATGCCGTGCTGGCCGAGCAGGATGTGGGTCTGCTGGGAGTCGAAGTCGATATGCCGGTGGCCGGGCTCGATCGGGAACGGATCGGCGATCGGGCTGGCGGCGCGGCCCTGGGGCAGGGCCTCGGCAATCCGTCGGGCGATGCGTTCGGCCTGCTCGCGGTCGATGGCACCCACCAGGGCAATCACCGCATTGCCGGCGCTGTAGTAGCGCTGGTGAAATTCACGCAATTGCTCGCGGTCGATCTGCACCAGACTCTCGGCCTGGCCCTGGGGCAGAGTGCCGTAGGGGTGAGCCGGGTAGAGGTCGGTCCAGAAGGCCTCGCTGGCCAGAGCCGAGGGACGCTGCAAGCGGAAGCGCAGGCCGGCCAGCATCTGGTCGCGCAGCCGCTCCAGCGCCTCTTCCGGGAAGCTCGGGCGGGCCACCACGGCAGTGAACAGTTCCAGCGCCGGGGTCAGCTTGTCTTCGGCAGTCAGGCTGCGCAGGCCGGCAATCGCCATGTCGCGATGGGCGCTGTTCTCGAATTCGGCACCCAGTTGCTCGAAACCGGCGGCGATGCTGCCGGCGTCCCGCTCGCCAGTGCCCTCGTTAAGCATGGCGTTGGTCAGGGTCGCCAGTCCGGGCAGATGCTCATCGCGGCTGGCGCCGGCGGCGAAGGTCAGGCGCACATCGAGCATAGGCAGCTCGTCAGCCCGCATGAAATAGACCCGTGCGCCCTGAACGGTGGTCCAGTGCTGCAGGTCAAGCTGGCGGCGGGCCGGAGCCTGATCCAGATCGACCTCGGCCAGCGAACGCAGCTTGGGCAGGGGCTCCTCGTCAATGCTGCTGGGCGCCTCGGTCAGTTCGGGGGTACTGGGCTGGGCCGGCGCTTCGGGTTCGCTGATGCTGCGTTCCAGGCTGGGGCGCAGGGCCAGCGCCAATACCAGCAGCAGGGCCGCCAGGGTTACCAGCCAGCGCAGGGGGGATTGGAACCGGGCCATCAGCGCACCTCCTCGGGGTTGTTCGGCAGCACATGGGCGCGGGTCAGGCGCTCGCGGACCAGATAGCGGCGCGCCACCGCACTGATCTGCTCGGGGCTGACCGCTTCAAGGGCGGCGATATCTTCATCGACCAGCCGCCAGGACAGGCCAACGCTTTCTAACTGGCCGATCTGGCTGGCCTGCTGGCTGATGCTGTCCTGACCGTAGACCAGACCAGCGATGGTCTGGGCCTTGACCCGGTTCAGCTCTTCGGTGCTCGGTGGTTCCAGCTTGAGCGCTTCGATTTCCTGCCACAGGCGCTGTTCCAGTTGCTCCAGATCGACGCCGCGGGACTGATTGGGAATGCCGCTGAGCAAAAACAGGCTGTCGCCGCGGCTGAACCCGTCGTAGCTGGCCGAGGCTGAGGTGGCGATGGCCTCGCCGCGCTCCAGGCGGCTGGCCAGCCGGGCGCTGTAACCGCCGTCGAGTACCCCGCGCAGCAGCCGCAGGGCGTAGATTTCCCAGGGCTGCTCGGTGGTATTCAGGCTCGGCACGTTGAAACCCATCAACAGGCTGGGCAGTTGCACGTTGAGGTTCAGGGTGAGCTGGCGCTCAGCACCGCCAGGCAGCTCCAGCGGCAGCTTCTGCGGCGGTACCGGGCCGGCCGGAATCGGCCCGAAGTGCTGCTGAACCAGGGCCCGGATCTCGGCCAGACGCACATCACCGACGATCACCAGAATGGCGTTGCCGGGCTGGTAGTGGGTCTGGTACCAGGCGCGCAGATCATCGACGGTCAGCCGCTCGATATCGTGCATCCAGCCGATCACCGGCTGACCATAGGGGCTGGCCATGTAGGCCTGACGCAGAAAGCGTTCAAAGGCCAGGCCGTTGGGGTTGTCATCGACCCGCAGCCGGCGCTCTTCCTTGATCACCTCCATCTCACGCTCGAACTCGTCCTCGGGCAGGCTCAGGCGGTGCATGCGTTCGGCTTCCATCTCCAGGGCAATCGCCAACTGATCGCGGCTGAGGATCTGGTAGTAGCCGGTGTAGTCGCGGCTGGTAAAGGCGTTTTCCTGGGCGCCTAGGCTGCTCAGCAGGCGCGAGGCCTGGCCCGGTGCCAGATTGTCGGTGCCCTTGAACATCATGTGTTCCAGTGCATGGGAAATACCGGTCAGGCCCGGCGGCTCATGGCTGCTGCCAACCCGGTACCAGAGCTGGGAGACCACCACCGGAGCTCGATGATCTTCGCGAACAATGACCTTCAGGCCGTTGTCGAGGGTGAATTCATGGGTCGGCTGACGTGGCTGGCTATCCTGCGCCCAGGCGCCCAGGCTAAACACCAGGACCAGCGTCAAGGCAATACTTTGTCGAAGCATGATCATTCCCGTTCAGACTAGGGTCATACCGCCGTAGGCGGAACTGGGGTAGGATAACCCGATTCTTTCATTACGCCCTTATGTAGCGGTTTATCCGCTGCCTGACTCAGATAGTGATCATTCATGTTTGGTTCCAAAGACAAGCCCGAACACCCCAAGCGCGACGAGCAGGACAAACCCAAGAAAGGCCTGTTCGGCTGGATGCGCGGCAAGGACGACGCCCGACCCGATGAAGCCGCGCCTGTCGAACCCGCCGAGCCTGCTGCACCGGCCTCGGCCGATGAAAAGGCCCGCCAGGTAGCCGCCGAACTGTTTTCCGGCCTGGGGCAGGGCGAGCCGCCCGCCGCCAGTGAAGCCCCAAGCCCCGAGCCTGAACCCAAGGGCTTCTTCGCCCGGATGAAGGCGGGGCTGGCCAAGACCAGCGTCAATCTTGGCGAAGGCATGGCCAACCTGTTTCTGGGCGAGAAGGAAATCGACGACGACCTGCTCGAAGAAATGGAAACCCGTCTGCTGATGGCCGACGTCGGTATCGAAGCCACCACCCTGATCATGGAGTCGCTCCAGGGTCGGGTACGGCGCCGCGAGCTGTCGGACCGCAAGGCCCTGTATCGCGCCCTGCAGGACGAACTGGAAAGCCTGCTGGCGCATGTCGCCAAACCGCTGGAAGTCGACACCACCAAGCAGCCCTACGTGATTCTGGTGGTTGGGGTGAACGGGGTCGGCAAGACCACCACCATCGGCAAGCTGGCCAAACGGCTCCAGGGTGAAGGCAAGCAGGTGATGCTGGCCGCTGGTGACACCTTCCGCGCCGCTGCCGTCGAGCAGTTGCAGGTCTGGGGCGAGCGCAACCAGATTCCGGTCGTGGCCCAGCATACCGGGGCTGACTCGGCGTCGGTGGTATTCGACGGCCTGCAGGCCGCCAAGGCCCGTGGCATGGACGTGCTGATTGCCGACACCGCCGGCCGGCTGCACAACAAGGACAACCTCATGGATGAGTTGAAGAAGGTCAAGCGGGTGATGGCCAAGCTGGATGCCGAGGCCCCGCACGAAGTGCTGCTGGTGCTCGATGCCGGCACCGGCCAGAACGCCATCAGCCAGACCAAGCTGTTCAATGAAGCGGTCGATTTGACCGGTCTGGTGCTGACCAAGCTCGACGGCACCGCCAAGGGCGGGGTGATCTTTGCCTTGGCCAAGCAGTTCGGCCTGCCGATCCGCTATATCGGCGTGGGTGAACAGATCGACGACCTGCGGCCCTTTACCGCGCCGGAGTTCGTCAAGGCCCTGTTTGGACGCGACTGATCGATGATCCGCTTCGAGCAGGTCAGCAAACGTTACCCCAACGGTCATCAGGGGCTGGACAACCTCAGCTTTCATATCCGCGCTGGGGAAATGGTCTTCATTACCGGCCACTCCGGCGCCGGCAAGAGCACCCTGCTCAAGCTGATCATGTGCATGGAGCGCCCCAGCAGCGGCCATGTGCATGTTGGCGGGCAGAACCTGCGTGATCTGGGCAGTGCCGATATTCCCTACCTGCGTCGCCAAGTCGGGGTGGTGTTCCAGAACCACCAGTTGCTGTTCGACCGCACGGTATTCGACAACGTCGCTCTGCCGCTGATCATCAATGGTACCCCGGCCGACGAGATTGGCCGCCGGGTGCGCGCGGCGCTGGACAAGGTCGGGCTGCTGAGCAAGGAAGGCAGCTACCCGATTGCGCTGTCTGGCGGTGAACAGCAGCGGGTTGGCATCGCCCGGGCGGTGGTGCACAAGCCGGCACTGCTGCTGGCTGACGAGCCAACCGGTAACCTTGACCCGGGGCTGTCGGCTGAGATCATGGCGCTGTTCGAGGACTTCAACCGGGTGGGCGTGACCGTACTGATCGCCAGTCACGACCTGCCGCTGATCGCCAAGCTCGACCACCGCATGCTGACCCTGCATCAGGGCCGCCTGCTGCAGGACGGGGAGGGCGCATGAGTCGCAAACCAACCACCAGCCAGGAAAGCCGGCGCAAGGCGCCCAGTGGCGCGGCCCGTTCCCGGCGCGACTGGCGGCACCCGCTGCGCAGTTGGAGTGGCAGCCACCGGGCCAGTGCCCGGCAGGCACTGGAGCGTGTGCGCCAGCAGCCCTTGAGTAGCCTGATGACCGTGCTGGTCATGACCATCGCGCTGGCCTTGCCGATGGGCCTGACCGTATTGATCGATCAGATTGAACGGTTGGGGATCGACTGGCAGCGCTCAGCGCAGTTGTCGGTCTACCTGGAAGACAGCGTGACTACTGAGCAGGCCAAGACCCTGACAGCACAGGTGGCGGCGCTGGACGGCGTGGCCGATGCCCAACTGCTGGACAAGGATCTGGCTCTGGCCGAGTTCCAGCAGCATTCCGGGCTGGGTGACGCCCTGCAGCAACTGGCCTACAACCCCTTGCCGGCGGTAATCGTGGTCACTCCCAGCAGCCTGGACGGCGGCGCGGCGGCATTGCAGCCACTGCGCGATCAACTGGCCGCTCTGACAGGGGTCGAGCTGGTGCAGATCGATCTGCAGTGGGTCGAGCGCCTGAGTGCCATCCTCGGGGTGTTCGAGCGCTTTACCGGCGCGCTGGCGCTGATGCTGATTTTGGCGCTGCTGCTGGTGATGACCAACACCATCCGGCTGGCGATCGAAAGCCGGCGTGAAGAGATTCTGGTGGTCAAGCTGGTCGGCGGCACCGATGCCTTCGTGCGCCGGCCGTTTCTGTATATCGGCGTGCTCTACGGGTTGATTGCCGGGCTGCTGGCCTGGGGCCTGTTGAGCCTGGGCCTGGCCTGGCTGAATGCCAGCGTGCGTCAGGTCGCAGCCCTGTACTACAGCGACTTTGCCCTGTCCGGCATGCCGCTGGCCGACGGTTTGACCCTGCTGGCCGGGGCCATGCTGCTGGGTCTGGCCGGCGCCTGGCTGGCGGTTGGACGACACATCCGGGACATCGAGCCGCAGTAGCCTACGGCCCTTATGTTTCGGAACTTTTACCCCGGTTTCACAGTCCGATTGGGCAGTGATACACTGCACCGTCTTTACATGGGGAGTTCAAACATGAGCACTGCTTTGCAGCCCGTACATAACCTGGTTCCCGGCGCGAACCTGGAGGCTTATGTCCAGACCGTGAGCAGCATCCCGGTACTCAGTGCCGAGGAAGAGCGCGAGCTTGCGGATCGTTTGTTCTACCACGAGGATCTGGACGCCGCGCGCCAACTGGTCATGTCGCACCTGCGTTTCGTTGTGCACATTGCCCGCAGCTATTCCGGCTATGGCCTGGCCCAGGCCGATCTGGTTCAGGAAGGCAATGTCGGCCTGATGAAGGCGGTCAAGCGCTTCAACCCGGAAATGGGCGTGCGTCTGGTGTCCTTCGCCGTGCACTGGATTCGCGCCGAGATTCACGAGTTCATCCTGCGCAACTGGCGCATCGTCAAGGTTGCCACCACCAAGGCCCAGCGCAAACTGTTCTTCAACCTGCGCAGCGCCAAGAAAAAGCTGGCCTGGCTCAACCACGATGAAGTCAACGCCGTAGCTGAAGACCTCGGCGTGGCCGCTCACGAAGTGCGCGAGATGGAAAGCCGTCTGTACGGCCAGGATCTGGGCTTTGACGCTGGCGCCGACGATGACGACGACGCCACCTACGCGCCGGTTCACTATCTGGAAGACAAACGCTACGACCCGGCCACCCTGCTGGAGTCAGCCGACTGGTCGGACAACTCGGTCGGCCACCTGCAGCAAGGCCTGGCCAGTCTCGACGAGCGCAGCCGCGACATTCTCTATCAGCGCTGGCTGGCCGAAGAAAAGGCCACCCTGCATGAGCTGGCAGCCAAGTACCAGGTTTCGGCGGAACGCATCCGCCAACTGGAAAAGAACGCCATGAACAAGCTGAAGAAAAATCTGGAGGCCGAGGTCGCGGCCTGACGCGTCCGGCTTCGAGCGCTTTACTACAGGGCATCCCACGGGATGCCCTTTTGCTGTCCAAGGGGGACAAAACTGAATGGATACCCGAATGCGTGTGCGTATTGCCACGATCCTGAGTGCGGTAGTGCTGAGCTTCTTTGCCCTGGGCTACTGGATGGGCGGTGAAGACACCGCAGAGCCGCTGGCCTGGCAAGAACGCTATAACGACGCGCTATGGGTGCCGCTCAAGGAACGCCGGCTGGAACTGGGCACGCTTGAGCGCACCCTGGGCGAGGGTCGGCTGTGGCTGATCAGTGCCGATGACCAGCCGCTGCTGGTCAGCCGTTATGGCCTGCAGAGCGATGGTCAGGCCTGGCGCGTGCAGGCAGTAGTCGAGCTGAATGCCGAGCAGATGGACAGTCTGGTTCAGGCCCAGGCCTGGCAACCCGGCCAGCACGACCAGCCGTTGTCACCAGCGGTTGGTGAAGCGCTGGCAGCACAAGCGATCAGCCGGCTCAGCCTGATCCCGGCCGAGGCCGTGGATGTAGAGCAGATTCAGGCCACCTTCGGTAACCCGGATATGCGCCTGGAAGTAGCCGAAGGGGAAGCCTGGGTCTATCCCAAGGCTGGCGTGGTGATCGCCGTGACCGGCGAGCAGGCCCACTCGGTTATGTATGGCCTGCAGGGCGGATTGTAATCTTTCTGGGGGTGTCGAGCCCCGATCCGCGCCCGGGCTCGACACAAACTGCCAGCTAGGCACCAAGCCAGTTTTCAGACTCCACTAAACTTCTCGCGCCAATAAGTAAAACTGAGCCACTGCGGCGCGCCACGCCTGGCCTCCACTTGATCGAGATAGTGGCGGCCACCCAGTTGCCGGGTCTGGCGTTGAATCCAGTTGGCCCGGTTCTGGACATGGGCCGGCGGGTTGGCCGCACTCCATTGCCGGGGATTGGGCAGTACCGCCGCCAGCAGCGCACTCTGGCGCTGCGACAGGTAACTGCCACCGATGCCGAAGTGATGGCGGGCCGCCGCCTCGACGCCGAACACACCGTCATCCCACTCGACGATGTTCAGGTACATCTCCAGAATCCGCTGCTTGGGCCACAGCAGTTCGATCCAGAAGGTGTACCAGGCCTCCAGCACCTTGCGCGGCCAACTGCGGCCAGACCAGAGAAACAGATTCTTGGCCACCTGCTGGCTGATGGTGCTGGCGCCGCGCAGGTTGCCACCCCGACGGTTGTGCTCCAGCGCCGCGCGGATAGCGGCCAGATCGAAACCGCCATGATTGGCGAAATGCTGGTCTTCAGCGGCGATCACCGCCATTTTCATACTGTCCGGGATATGGTCATACCTCAGCCACTGGTGTTGAATCACCAGAGCGTTTTCACCGCCGCGGGCCTGCAGCCAGCGCTCAAACATCAGCATCGAACCGGGTGCCGGCGCCCAGCGCAGTACAATCACCGGCAGCAGGCTGATCAGCAGCAGGATCAGCAGCCACTTGGTGGTTTTGCGTAGTATGGTCTTTAACATGGCAGGCCGGACTGACAGCGTTTCTGAAGGTCCGGCCAGTATAGATCGGGGAAATTGCATGGCCAAACTCTTGTTGTTGCTGGCCTCGCTCAGCGGATTTACTGGCGTGGCGCTCGGCGCCTTTGCCGCCCACGGGTTGCGCAGCCGGCTGCCGGACAACCTGCTGGCCGCCTTTCAGACCGGCGTGCAGTACCAGCTCTGGCATACGGCGGCGCTGATCGGGGTCGCCTTGCTGCTGTTGCGCTTCCCCGACTCGGGGCTGTTCAAGGTCGCCGGTGGGTTGTTTGTAGCCGGTATTGTGCTGTTTTCCGGCAGCCTCTATGTGCTGGCGCTGAGCGGGCTGGGCAAGCTCGGGATCATTACCCCGTTCGGTGGCGTGTGCTTCCTGCTGGCCTGGCTGCTGTTGGGCATAGGCGCCTGGCGGGCGCTGTAAGAGGGCACCGTTTCGCGCTATCATAGCCGCTTTGCGCAAACCTCCACCGAGTAGTCCATGCATATCCAACTCAATGGCGAAGCCTATGAGCTTAACCAGCCGCTGACGCTGGCCGAGCTGGTCGAGCATTTGGGCCTGACCGGCAAGCGTCTGGCCGTCGAACACAACCTGGAGATCGTGCCGCGCAGCCAGCACGGCGACATCCGCCTGAGCGATGGCGACCGGGTCGAAATCGTCCATGCCATCGGTGGCGGCTGATCTGCGCCCGCGCCGCCCCTAACCGTTTCCAGCCCGCCCCAACCCGGAGAGCCCCATGACCGACCTCAATCAGGATGCCTTTGAAATCGCCGGCGTACGCTACAACTCACGGCTGCTGGTGGGCACCGGCAAATACAAGGACCTGGAAGAAACCCGCCAGGCCATCGAAGCCTCCGGCGCCGAGATCGTCACCGTCGCCATCCGCCGCACCAACATCGGTCAGAACCCTGGCGAGCCTAACCTGCTCGACGTGATCCCACCGGATCGCTACACCATTCTGCCCAACACCGCCGGCTGCTACACCGCCGAAGATGCCGTGCGCACCTGCAAACTGGCACGCGAACTGCTCGACGGCCACAAGCTGGTCAAGCTGGAAGTATTGGCCGACCAGAAAACCCTGTTCCCCAACGTGGTAGAAACCCTCAAGGCCGCCGAAGTGCTGGTCAAAGACGGCTTCGACGTCATGGTCTACACCAGCGACGACCCGATCATCGCCCGCGAACTGGCCGCCATGGGCTGTGTCGCCGTCATGCCGCTGGCCGGCCTGATCGGCTCCGGCATGGGCATCTGCAACCCCTGGAACCTGCGCATCATCCTCGAAGAAGCCACCGTGCCGGTGCTGGTCGATGCCGGGGTCGGCACCGCCTCCGACGCCACCGTAGCCATGGAGCTGGGCTGCGCCGCCGTACTGATGAACACCGCCATCGCCCACGCCAAACAGCCGGTGCTGATGGCCGAAGCCATGAAGCACGCCATCATCGCCGGGCGCGCCGCCTACCTGGCCGGACGCATGCCGCGCAAACTCTACGCCAGCGCCTCTTCGCCGCTGGATGGCACTTTTTTCTGAGAAATCCCGATGTCCGACAGCCCGATTGAACAACCTGACAGCAACGCCAGCATACCGGCCGAACACCGCCGCACCATCAAGAGCTTTGTCATGCGCGCCGGGCGCATGACCGAAGCCCAGCAACGAGGTGTAGAGCAGGGCTGGCCGCAGTTTGGCCTGAACCTGGAGCAAGGGCTGCTGGATCTGGATCAGGTCTTTGGCCGCAGCGCCCCGCGCAGCCTGGAAATCGGCTTCGGCATGGGCCAGTCACTGCTGGAAATGGCGGAAAAGGCCCCCGAGCAGGACTTTATCGGCATCGAAGTGCACCGCCCCGGCGTCGGCTCGCTGCTCAATGGTGCGCTCAAGGCCGGCCTGACCAACCTGCGAGTCTATGACTGCGACGCCATCGAAGTGCTCGACAAAGCCATCCCCGATGCCAGCCTCGACCGCCTGATGCTGTTCTTCCCCGACCCCTGGCACAAGAAAAAGCACCACAAGCGCCGCATCGTCCAACTGGCCTTTGCCGAAAAAGTCCGGCAGAAACTCAAGGTCGGCGGCATCTTCCACATGGCCACCGACTGGCAACCCTACGCCGAGCACATGCTGGAAATCATGAACGCCGCCCCAGGCTACCGCAATCAGTCCCCCGACGGCACCTGGGTCCCACGCCCGGAAGAACGCCCGATCACCAAGTTCGAGAAGCGTGGTGAGCGGCTGGGGCATGGGGTGTGGGATTTGAAGTTTGAGCGGGTGGAGTGAGGGGAAGGTACTGTTCACTTGGATTGCTTCTGAACCAGTGCGTGTGAAACGAAAAACCGGGCCTAGTGCCCGGTTTTTTGTGGGGGTTACGCGGCGTCTTATGCGGCGTATTTGTCTTTCATCAGAAACGCATAGGCGGTGGTGAAGGCCGTCTCCTGATAGGCCTTGAGGCCAGTATCCGCGAACTCAATCTGAATCGGATTGCGTTTCAATAAGTCCTTGATCTCGGTTGTCGACAGAATGACCACATCAAGATCGCTGATCAGTTCAATCGCCGCTTCCAGCTTGAAACCCACCGCACCACCGGCAAACTTGCCCTTCATCGGCCGCTGGCGAATAACCACCTTGTCCACCGGGTAATCCTGCATCAGCTTGGCAAAGGTCTGCTGGAAGTAGCGCAGCTCAGCGGTGCTGTGAACATCTTTCAGCGTCAGCCGCCGGGAGCGGCAGTCAGGCAACTCGAAAATGTCGTCGCTCAGCGACAGCAGACAGAGATTCACATCATTGCTGTTGATTTCAATACCACAGACTTTCATAGGGTGCTCGATTCGGGTTTATCCGGGCATTGTAGCGCAAAGGGGACAAATTTATTTTCTCTTAGGCTTCGACCCCCTTGAGATGACGCTGCTGCCTTGGCCAGCAACAACACGCCTTTTGATCGCAGGCAGCGCCGCCATAAGCCCCATCCGCAGGCCAAACTTGCGCAATATCGAATCGACTGTGTTCAAGGTCGGATTACCTTTGTCAGTTTCCAGCTGATACAGCGCTCTGGTAGACATGCCGCACATTTGCGCAAAGGTTTCCTGATCGAGCCCGGTCACCTCCAAGCGCAGCCTACGAATAGCCATGCCAAGGGTTGATTCACCTTCCGCGTGCAGCTGCATGATTTCGTCGATCAGTTGCTTGCGCTCAACTCCGGTCATGGTTTTCATGGCAGATCCCAAAACTCTAGGTTATGGCAGGTTAATCGGCAATATAAATCTTGAAAATGGCTTTGCCCTGTTTGGGTTCGGCAATTTAATGCTGATTGTGGCTTGTCTGCAGTGGTAGCTTGTGAGCGTGGTCTTAGTCGTCGTCATGATTATCAGGTTTCGGCCAGACACGAATATTTACAACAGAGGGGAAAATGCATCCGAACTCCGGAGTTCTCTATTCACTCCCACGAAGCGCAGCGATATTCATTTCTCTGCGTCGATCGTTCACTTGACTAACGATGCTCTCAAAAAGCGTTGTCAATTCGCTATGATCTGGCGTCTTCCTGTACGGCACAATGAATATTCGCCGAAGATCTTTGTTTATTTGTATAAATGCCTCAGACTGATTTCCCGCTAAAAAGATATAGTGAGGGCGGGCTCGCGGCAAATGATGGGCGTAATTTTCAACTATCTGGGCAATAGCTGGATCAGAGAGCGAAAATCCGACAAATACCACTGTATGTGTTAACAGGATGGTTTCAATAAACTTGGAATAAGCCCAATTACCATAGGCCTTGTCCGAATATTCTTTTTTTGTAAAAATCATACTGCTAAGGTCATCAATTGAGCCGTGAATTTTTATTATGTACTCATCAGAATCTCTAAACGCATGCAGGGCATCCGCATCTAATCGTTTGAGGATTTTGGGGTTATGGGTCGAGTCCGAGTTAACTTCATCCCAAGCTTTTTCCAAAAAAAGATCAAAATTTGTTGTTAAGACGACTCTCTGCTTTAACTGCATAATCAGCTTTTGAAGGTGGCTGGGTTCCGCACGCTGATTGTATTCTGCAGTTAGCGCTGCCTCCCACGCCTCGTCCCCCATACCTCTTTTGATTAACTCGCAAGCCATGAGGTAATCAGAGTTTTTTATTAATTCTTGAGCCTGTTTTTTAATTGCGCGGTCGGCCAATCTGTCCGCATGCTCTTTCAAGAAAGCGCCCCAGACTTTTAGTCTTCCACCGCTGCGAGTGGTTACACCTGCACTGACCCCCGCACCAACAAAAATTGCTGCGCGCCGTTCAGCTAGGTCACGTATAAGGTCGGGATTGATGGCAGTCATTATGGGGCCGCCAATAGCTCAATGTTTTCAAAAAATCTTAACGCTAACGCCTGATAGATTTCTCTTGCCTGTTTTCTGGAAACCGTGAAGCTCCCTTTAGCTTTAACGCTTATCATAGGTTGGTGTAGCGTTTGAGACTTTGGAGCAAGGCTGGCCAGATGTTTTATCTCTCCAAGATGAGGGTTCATTGATGAAGGATAGAATGAGTTAAGTTGCTTCTTTACTACTGCAGGCAGCTTGTTACTAATTTCCTCGTATGCCTCTACAATTCTAGCACTGCCGTCGCGACTGCGCTCTTTATGTTGCTGCGTAACGTAGCCCACAAACTTCAAATTACTTTTGGAAAAATTCGGAACTTCTGATGGGAACTCAGAATTCGATAGGCCGTAAGCCAAGTCCTTTTCCCAAAGCTTGACGGCATCTCCAATATTTTTAAGTGCCCAGCTTGAAAAAATATCTATTGCCATAGGAACGATAAAGTAGTCTACTGCAAGCAATATTGCACGATTTATCGCCCCAAGGGATGGTCCCATGTCGAAAAAAATATAGTCGTAATCTTTTCTAGCTTGAAGGATCACATTGTGAAACACGAGAGTAGTTCTAAGTCCTCTGATCCCACCAGCTTTCGCCTCTCGCCAATCTTGGGCAAGTAGATCTTCATGTAAGGCGAGGCGGGGGTCTCCGATGATCACATCGGCACCGAATTCCTTTATATTCCTGATTGGCAGTTTTGTATTATAACCTTTGCCTAACGACAGTGGACGAATTACGCTGAATATTGTTTCTGGTTCAGCATCTTTCTCGGAGTCCCTAGAGTAATATGCGTTTATGAAGTCGTCATCAGTTAATACATACTGACTCAAGTTACACTGTGGGTCAGCATCTATGATTAAAACTTTTTTGTCATGATTCAGAGAGAGTTCGGCGGCCAGGTTAGCTACCAACGTAGTTTTTCCAACCCCTCCTTTGTTGTTGAAGAAGCATATTGTTTTGGCTTCTTTCGAAGTTCTTTTTCGCCGAGCAGCCTTTTCCATTTTGATGTCCTTAGCGTTTGATAGGAGGTATATATCACAATCCGCAGCTCAGATGAAAGTCAGGCAAATTCAAGTACCTTGTCGAAAGTAAAGGAAAAAAGGGGGGGCAGATTTTTGCTTTTCGCACTACTTGCCCGCTAATGACCGAAAGCGGCCACCCACAATCGACGATTGTTACCCAACAAAAAACCACCAACCCACAGAAAACAACCCCGACACAACCCCACCCCCAACCTCACCGCCTCCTCTTAAACAGCGGCAACACCGCCAGCACCACCAACACGCCGCCAAGCACCCGCACCAGGCCTATATCGACAGAGCTCCTGCCGGCACCGGTGTAGCCCATCCAGCGAAACCCGGTCTCTGGGTCGGTGGTCAGCATCAGCAGGCCAAGAACGCCCACCATCAACAAAAAGGCATAGGGGATCAGGTGCATGGGTGTGTTTCTCCCTATTAAGTCATCGCATTGGCGACAGGTGCATGTTTGGCAATCAGGTCAGTTACCCAGTCGATGAATACCCGTAGCTTGCGGCTGATATGCCGGTTAGGTGGGTAAGCCACATACAGAGGCATGCTATCGAGGGTCCAGTCGGTGAACAGGGGCACCAGTTCGCCGCGCTGCTGAAAGGGGCTGGACATGTACTGTGGCAGCCAGAGTATGCCGAGTCCGGCCAGGCCGGCGGCGAGGTAGGCGTTGCCGTCGTCAACGGCCAGCGCATAGCGGCCGTTGATCTGCAGGCTTTCGTTCTGCCTGTGCAGGGCGTAGGGCACCGCCCGGCCGGTTCGTGCCCACAGAAAGCCGACGATGCGATGCTCTGAATCCTCCAGCTCGTGTGGATGGGTCGGTGTGCCGAAGCGCTCGATGTAGCTTGGGGCGGCGAACACGCCCAGTTCAAGATCACCGACCCGTCGCGCCATCAGCGATTGATCCATCAACTCGCCGCCGCGCACTACGCAATCGACATGTTCGTCGATGATATCCACCACGCGGTCGCTGACGCCCAGGTCAATCTGGATATCCGGGTAGCGGGCATAGAAATCAGGCAATGCCGGGACCAGAATCATGCTGGCCAGCGGGCTGGGTACGTCCACCCGCAGGCGCCCGCTGGGCAGGGCCGATGCGCTGGACAGGCTGGACTCGGCATCTTCCATGTCGGCCAGCAGTCTGATGACCCGCTCGTAGTAGGCTGCGCCATCGGCCGTTACGTTGACCTTGCGGGTGGTGCGATTGAGCAACTTGACCCGCAGGCGCGTTTCCAACTGCTGGATTAGCAGCGATACGGTGGTTTTGCTCATGTGCAGGGTTTCGGCAGCCTTGGTAAAGCTCCCGGCCTCTACCACCCGGGCAAACGCCTGCATTGCGTCAAAACGGTCCATTTTCGCCCCGGTTGATCGGTGGATTGTTTGGCATTCACAAACAGTGCTGGTTAGCCTTGCGCGTTTATCGCCCCGGCGCAAGTTTCTAGAGTATCTCCATGGGGCTTTCACGGCCCGCCCAGTCCACATGATGGAGGTAGTTATGTCGCAACGTGATGTTGTTTTCCCGCCGGGTCGCCATGCACTCTACGAGCGCAACCGTTATTCGCCGGCGGTGCGCTCCAATGGTTTTCTGTTCGTGTCCGGTCAGGTCGGCAGTAAGGAAGATGGCTCGCCGGAACCGGATCTGAAAAATCAGGTGCGCCAGGCTTTCACCAATCTGAACGCGATTCTTGCCGCCGCTGGCGCCAGCTTCGAGGACGTGGTGGATGTGACGGTGTTTATCGTCGATCCGCAGTCGAAATTCGACACCATCTGGCCGGTGGTGCAGGAGTTCTGGGGCGAGCCGCCACATCCGACGTTGACCGGGGTTGGTGTGACCTGGCTGTATGGGTTTGATTTTGAGATCAAGGTGATCGCCAAGTTGCCGCAGTAGTGAGCCGCAGCCGCTCAAGATAGTGGGGCTGGGCTGTCATGTTGTTGTAATGTGCATGTCATCTTTTTTGCGCATTCTGGCGGCCCACTGTTGACTATCTGATTTCAATGAGGCTGTTGATGCGCTCTGTTTGTCGCCGACTTCTGCAATACCTGGGGGTTTCCCTGGTCTTGGTCTCTGGCCCGGTATCTGCCCACGCGCTGGAAATTCATGGCTCCAACACCGTGGGCGCCACCCTGGCACCGATGCTGATGAGCGCCTTTCTCGAGCAGCTGACGGGCGAATCCGTCAGCGCCAGCGCTACCGGCGCTGACAACGAGACTGTGCTAAGGACCCGGCATCAGGGCCAGCCGCTCAGTGTGTTGATCGCCGCTCACGGCACCAGCACTGGTTTCGCTGCAATGCGGGCTGGCCGGGCGGATATCTGGGCGGCTTCCCGGCGCATCACTGATAGCGAAATCGCCAGCATGGCCGCGCAGGCGGACATGGTCAGCCCCAGTAGCGAGCATGTCATTGCGATTGATGGGCTGGCCATTCTGGTGCATCCCGCCAACCCGGTCAGTCAGTTGGATATCGATACGCTGGCGCGGATTTTTGCCGGCGATATCGGCAACTGGTCTGAGGTCGGCGGGCCGGATCGGGCGATTCAGGTCTATGCCCGCGACAGCCAGTCCGGCACCTGGGACACCTTCAAGGATCTGGTGCTGGCGGGCCGCTACAGCCTGACCGAGAGCGCCCGGCGCTACGAGTCGAATGACCTGTTGTCCGAGGATGTAAGCCGTGACCCGGGTGGCATCGGCTTTGCGGGTTTTGCCTCGGCTGGCAACAGCAAGTTGCTGGCGATTGCCGACGGTGCTGCACCGGCCTTGCAGCCGAGCAAGCTGTCGGTGGCCACAGAAGATTACCCGCTGTCCCGCCGGCTGTATCTCTACACCCCGGAGCTGGCCAGCAAGCCGCTGCTCCAGGCCTTTATCGATTATGCCCAGAGCCAGGCCGGGCAGGATGTTGTGGCCAAATCCGGTTTCTTTTCCCAGACCCCGTTTGCCGTCGATCCGGTGCTGGATGCCAGCGTGCCGGAAACTTTCCGGCGCCTGACACAGAATTACCAGCGCCTGTCGGTGAATATGCGCTTTGCCGAGGGGCATACCCGGCTCGACAACAAGGCTCACCGCGACTTGCTGCGCATTCGGCAGTATCTGCAAAACACCGGCAAAACCGGTGCCGATCTGATGCTGATTGGTTTTGCCGATCAACAAAGCGGCGAGCTGCGCGCGCAGATGATCTCCGAGCTGCGGTCCCAGTCGGTCAGCCGTGCGCTGCGTGACCTGGGTGTGCAGGGCCACGGCCATACCGGCTATGGCCACTACATGCCCGTGGGCGCAACTGGGGGAACCAGCGGCGCCCAGCGCAATGGCCGCGTAGAAGTCTGGGTGCGGCGCTGACGGGCTCAGCGAAACCGACTGCGGCTCAGGTTGCGTTGGCAGCCCTGATATTGCTGGTGGTAGCTGTTGGAGCGGGTATCCACGCGTCGCGCCACGCCCTGCAGCCAGGCTTTGTTGCGGTGGGTGCCGCGCCGGTATCCGCCCCAGCCTTCGTGGTAGTTCAGGTACTGGTGCTGGGCATCCCACTTGGAGATGCGGTTGATGCTGTGGGTTTTGTTGATGTACCAACCCATGAAGTCGATCGAGTCGGCAAAGTTTGTCCGGCTGGCTCGGCGGTTGCCGGTTTCCTGCCGGTAGTCATTCCAGGTTGAGCTAAGGGCCTGCGAGTAGCCCAGTGCGTCGCTGGGGCGGCCGGCGGGAATAAAGCCGAGGATGGTGCGCCGCGGCGGGCGGGCGTTATGCCGGAAGCTGGATTCCTGATACATCATTGCCATGGGCACATGCACGGGCACTCCCCAGGTCTTTTCCATTTGCAGCGCGTGGTAATGCCAGCCGCGCTGGTCGGCAAAGATATGGCAGATGTTCTCTTGGCGGGTGGGTACGGCTTTGCTGGCGCAACCGGCGAGCAGGGCAGCCAGTACCAGCAGGCTGATCAGTTTGCCGGCGGCGGGCCGGCGCGCTGTGGGGGTAAAGCGAGGCATGGCAGGTTCCTTGTTTTGTCGGATGATACCCATGGGGGCTGACAAAACAATCTTTTCTGGCCACGCCATTACTGAAGGCCAGCTCGCGCTCAGCGTCGTTCTCGGAGGATGTGCTGGTCATACAGCAACACCAGCCCCGCCAGCCCGGCGAATAGTAACCCCACTACGCAGGTCGTGGCCCAGCCGCCGTGGCTCCAGGCCAGTGCCGCTAATGCCGAGCCACTCGCGGCACCGACGAAGTAAGCGGTCATGTACACGGCGTTGACCCGTGCCCGTGCCTGCGGGGCCAGTTGATAAATCACGCTCTGATTGCTGATATGCACCGCCGGTAGGGCTATGTCCAGCAACAAGAGCGCCAGCAGGAACCAGTACAGATTGCCGGCCCCAAGATAGAGCCCCAGCCAGCCGAGTAACAACAGAACCAGTGCGCCAGCGCTGACCCTCTGCCCCCGGCCACGATCTGCCAGGCGCCCTGCCATATTGGCGGTAATGACCCCGGCAATGCCGAGCAACCCAATCAGGCCAATCTGGCTGTCGCTGAGTTGATGAGCCGGCCCTGATAGCAGCAGAGCCATGGTCGAAAACAACACGCTGACCGAGCCAAACACAAGGCCGCCGAGCGCTGCACGGGTGCGCAGTCGAGGGTGGGCGATCAGCAACTGCAGCAGCGAACCGAGTGTCGCGGCGTAACTGGCCGGCTGAGCGTTGCGGGCGCGGGGTAACACTACCCACAGCGCACCAGCCAACAACAGCATCAGCACGGCGGTTAAACGATATACGGTACTCCAGCCATCCACTTCCGAGAGCAAGCCGGCAGCGGTGCGTGCCAGCAGAATCCCCGCCAGCAATCCGCTCATGACCAGCCCAACGGCTCGGCCGCTGCGCGCTGGGTCGGAAAGATTCGCCGCCATGGGCACCAGAATCTGGGCGGCAACCGAAAAGAAGCCGGTAACCAGGGTACCTATCAGCAGCATGTTGAAGTTCTGTGCATAGCCGCTGATCAGTAGACCCAGTGCGGCGATCAGCATCAGGCTAACCGCCAGACCGCGCTGCTCAAGCTTGTCGCCCAGCGGTACCAGAAACAACAGGCCGACGGCGTAAGACACTTGTGACAGGGTCACGGTCAGCGCCGCCAGCCCCTCACTGACGCCAAGAGCCAAAGCGATGGAGTTCAGCAGTGGCTGATTGAAGTAGTTGGCCCCGGCACAGAGGCCGGTGGCCACCGCCATCATCAACAGCACCCCCGTAGAGAGGTACTGACCACTCATGTTCGCGCTGGTGGCGTGATTGCTAACCTGCGTCATGCGTGCGACTCCTGGACCGTGGTATGAAAGTCGCGAGCACCTTAATACCTCAACTTAACTTGAGGTCAAGCGTTTGAATGCACAAAACGGAGCACAAGGCTCCGTTTTGTCGATCAGTCAGCCTGACTCAGGCCAGTTCGCTACGCAGTTGCTTGGCGGCTGCGACCATGTTGACCAGTGCTGCTTCGGTTTCCGGCCAGCCACGGGTTTTCAGACCGCAGTCGGGGTTGACCCACAGCCGTTCGGCCGGCACTCGCTGGGCAGCTTTTTTCATCAGCCGGGCCATTTCGGCGCTGCCGGGTACCCGTGGCGAGTGGATGTCGTACACCCCCGGGCCAATCTCGTTGGGGTAGTCGAAGCGTTCGAAGGCTTCCAGCAGTTCCATATCCGAGCGCGAGGTCTCGATGGTGATCACGTCGGCATCCATGGCGGCGATCGATTCGATCACGTCGTTGAACTCGCTGTAGCACATGTGCGTGTGGATCTGGGTTTCGTCACGCACGCCCGAGGCGGTCAGGCGGAACGACTCGGTGGCCCAGTCCAGGTACGCCTGCCATTGCGCCTTGCGCAGCGGCAAGCCTTCACGGAAGGCAGCCTCGTCGATCTGAATGACCTTGATGCCGGCGGCTTCCAGGTCGACCACTTCATCGCGGATGGCCAGTGCCAGTTGGCGCGCCTGCTGCTCGCGGGGGATGTCGTCACGCGGGAAGGACCACATCAGCATGGTCACTGGGCCGGTCAACATGCCTTTCATCACCTTGTCGGTGCAGCTCTGGGCGTAGCTGATCCAGTCCACGGTCATCGGTTGCGGGCGGCTCAGGTCGCCGTAGATCACCGCCGGTTTGACGCAACGCGAGCCATAGCTCTGTACCCAGCCAAAGCGGGTGAAGGCGTAGCCGTCGATCTGCTCGGCAAAGTACTCGACCATGTCGTTACGCTCGGCCTCGCCGTGCACCAGCACGTCCAGGCCCAACTGCTCCTGCACGCTGACCGCATGACGGATTTCGCTGTGCATGGCTTCGGTGTACTCGGCGGCGGAAATCTTGCCGGCCTTGAACGCCTGGCGGGCCAGGCGGATTGCCGGGGTCTGCGGGAAGGAGCCGATGGTGGTCGTGGGGAAGGGCGGCAACTTCAGGCGTGCGCGCTGCAGCTCGATGCGTTTGGCAAAGGGCGACTGACGCTGGCTGTCCTGTGCGCTGATAGCGGCCAGGCGCGCTTGCACGGCCGGCTTGTGGATGCGCGGCGATGCGGCGCGGCTGGCTTGTATGGCGCGGCTCTCGGCCAGGGCTGCTTGCACCTCGGCGGCTTCCGGTTCGCGCAGGGCCTGGGCCAGTACGGCAACTTCACGGCATTTCTGCACGGCAAAGGCCAGCCAGCTCTTAAGTTCGGTGTCGATCTGGTCTTCACGCGTCAGGTCGACCGGGCTATGCAGCAGCGAGCAACTGGGGGCTACCCACAGGCGCTCGCCAATCCGTTCTTGCGCTTGTTGCAGCACGTTCAGGGCTTGTTCCAGGTCGGTACGCCAGACGTTGCGGCCGTTGACCACGCCGAGCGACAGCACCTTGTAGGCCGGCAGGCGGTCGAGGATGCTCGGGAACTGCTCCGGGGCGCGCACCAGGTCAATATGCAGGCCGTCCACCGGCAGGCCGGCGGCCAGACCGAGGTTGTCTTCCAGACCGGCGAAGTAGGTGGCGATCAGCTTCTTGCCCGGTTCTTTCTGCAGCAGGTTGTAGGCGCGCTCGAAGGCGTTCTTCCAGTCCTGCGGCAGATCCAGGGCCAGGATCGGCTCGTCGATCTGCACCCACTCGATACCTTGCGCAGCCAGACGCTGAAGGATTTCCCCGTAAACCGGCAGCAGGCGCTCGAGCAGGTCGAGGCGGTTGAAGTCGCTACCTTTTTCCTTGCCCAGCCACAGGTAGGTCAGCGGGCCGATCAGTACCGGCTTGAGGTTGTGCCCCAGAGCCTGGCCCTCTTCGACCTCTTCAAACAGCTGTTCCCAGCTCAGGGCGAACTGCTGGTCAGCGGTGAATTCGGGGACCAGGTAGTGGTAGTTGGTATCGAACCACTTGGTCATTTCCTGAGCATGCGCGCCGCCACAGCAACTGTCTTGAGTGACGCCACGGGCCATGCCGAACAGGGTGTCCAGGGTCGGCTTGGTGCCGTGTGCATGGAAGCGTTCAGGGATCACGCCGAAGGTCAGCGAGTGGGTCAGCACCTGGTCGTACCAGGCGAAGTCGCCAACCGGCAGCAGTGCGATGCCGGCGTCTTTCTGGACTTGCCAGTGGGTGGCACGCAGCTCGCGGCCAACGGCGCGCAGGCCGGCTTCATCCAGATCGCCTTTCCAGTAGGCTTCCTGGGCTTTTTTCAGTTCACGGTCGCGGCCAATGCGCGGAAAACCGAGATTGTGGGTCAATGCCATGGGGGTTCCCTCCATCAAAAATCAATGGAGGGATTCTCAAGGCCTGGCGATCACGAAACAAACTCATTTTCTTCGTGATGAACATAAGTTTTGTTCATGTTGCGTAGCGCCGCCTGTTCAGCAACGTTTCAGGGCTTGGGCAGATAGCCGGGCAGGGCTTCCAGACGCTCAAACCAGCGGGCGATATGCGGATACGGCTGCAGGTCTACGCCGCCTTCGGGGGCCAGCACTACGTATGGGTACACCGCGCAGTCGGCAATCGTCGGCCGGCCAAGCGCCAGCCAGTCATGCTCGGCCAGGTGCGAATCGAGTACCGACAGCACGGCTGGCGATTTGTCCAGCGCCGCAGCCTGGTCCAGCGGGTAGCCAAACTTCTGCACCAGACGCGCGGCACACAGGCTGTGCTGCACCTCATTGGCGGCGAATGACAGCCACTGCACAATCTCGGCCTGACCCTGCGGATGCGCCGGCCACCAGGCCAGCCCGCCGTAGCTGCCTGCCAGATACACCAGGATGGCCTGCGAATCGCGCAGGGCCAGCTTGCCGTCTTGCAGCACCGGTACCTGCCCCAGCGGGTTCAGGTCGATCAGCGGCGGTTTTTTATGCGCGCCGTTAGGGATGTCTACAGTGGTTAGCTCCAGATCGATATTGGCCAGCGCCGCAAAGAGCCGCACCTTGTAGCAGTTGCCGGAAGCGTCCAGGTTGTACAGTTTCATTGTGCGTGTTCCTCTACCAGTTGATTGAATTCCAGAACATTGCCATCGGGATCGCGGATGAACAGGGCGATTCGCCGGGGGCCAATGTGATGCGGCCCTTCGGTGATGACGATGCCCTGTGCATCCAGCCAGCGTTGCAGCGCTGACAGGTCATCGACAATGAAAGCCGGGTGGGTGATGCCCGGTAGTTTGACCGGCTCATCCAGCAGAACGTTGTGGGCGGCAGGCTGGCGCGCGCCATTGAAGATCAGGTTGATCCGCACGCCGTCCGGGCTAAGCATTTCGTTGGCCTCGAACTGCGGAAAGCTCATGCTCTCCACAAAGCCGAGCGCCTGGTAAAAAGTCATGGCCCGATTCTTGTCGCTGACACGTATTCCGATATGATCGTAAGCCAGTATGCGAGCGGGGCTGTGGTGGTGGCTCATGGTGTAGATACTCCAGGTGACATCAGTCGCTGTAGTGTCCACTCTGGCAGGCCTTTCACCTATGCCGCGCACCTGACATGACCTGTGCAACACATGCACAAATCCAAAGGTGGCTATGGACAGGCTCAAGGCAATGGCCAATTTCGTGCGGATCGTCGACAGCGGCAGCCTGAGTGGCGCCGCCGACGCGACAGGGCAGTCGGTCGCCTCGCTGGTGCGCTCGCTGGCGGCTCTGGAGCGTCATCTCGGAGTACGGCTGCTGAACCGCACCACCCGCAGTATGGCACTGACCCACGAAGGCGAAGAGTACCTGGCCTGGAGTCGCCGGATCCTGGCGGATTTCGACGACATGGAGCAGCGCCTTGATGCGCGCGATGGCAGCGTGCGAGGTCTGCTGCGTATTACCGCCCCGGTGGAGTTCGGGCAGCGCTATCTGGCCCCGCTGGTGAATGACTTTCTCAAGGAGTACGCGCAAATCAGTGTCGAGCTGACATTCAGCGACCAGATACTGCCCCTGCTCGATGAGCGGCTCGATCTGGCGCTACGCATCGGCCACCTGCCGGATTCCAACATGGTCGCCCGCCAGATCGGCGCTACCCGCCTGGTTACCTGCGCCAGCCCGGATTACCTGCGCAGCGCTCCGGCCATCGACACGCCGGAAGCCCTGCGCGAGCACGCCTGCATCACGCTGCTCACCCAAGGTCGCCACTGGCACTACCGTCACAACGGCCAGGACCGCGCAGAAACCATCATCCCCAAACTGGCCTGCAACCAGATCCGCGCCGCCAACCAGGCCTGCGTCCAGGGTGTGGGCATTACCCGTTTGATGCATTACCAGGTGGCCGATGAACTGGCTGACGGCCGCCTGGTCCGAGTGCTGAGCGAGTTTGAACCGGCGGATATCCCGATTCAGTTGGTCTATCCGCACGCCTTGCAGCTATCGCCGCGAGTGAGGGCGTTTGTGGAGTGGGTGTGTCCGCGGCTGGAGAGAGTGGTGCCTTGGCCGGATGAGGGGCGTTCTGCCATTTAAATCAAGCAGTTGGGCAGTAAGTAGAGCGGTATGAACAGGCATAACAAGGCAACACTCATCGGGCTTATCGCAATTGTGCTGTGGAGCTCGAGAGTCGGCCTGATTCGTGGCGTCAGCGAAAGCCTCGGGGCGGTCGGCGGAGCTGCGATGATCTACAGCGTGGCGTCGGTGATGCTGTTATTCACGGTCGGTTTTCCGAAGCTTGGCCGGTTCCCGCGGCGCTATCTCGTCTGGGGCAGCGTGCTGTTCGTTAGTTACGAGCTGTGCCTGGCCTTGTCGATTGGCTACGCCAACACCAGCCGGCAAGCCATCGAAGTAGGCATGGTCAATTACATGTGGCCGGCTTTCACCATCCTGGCGGCCATCCTGTTTAACAAGCAGCACTCCAGCCTGTTGATCATTCCCGGTTTTCTGCTGGCGATGCTTGGCATCTGCTGGGTGTTGGGTGGTGAGCAGGGGCTGGATTTTGCCGGGATGGTGACGAATATCCAGGACAATCCCCTCAGTTATGGGCTGGCTTTCACGGGGGCGGTGATCTGGGCGGCGTATTGCACGGTGACCACGCGCATTGCCGGTGGGCAGAACGGCATTACCTTGTTTTTCATGCTGACGGCTTTGGCGTTGTGGATCAAATACGTCGCTGGTGGCGGTGGCGCGATGGACTTCAGCCTCCACGCGGTGATTTATCTGCTGATGGCTGCCTCGGCGATGGGGTTTGGTTATGCCGCCTGGAACGTTGGCATCTTGCACGGTAACGTCACCATCCTCGCTGGCGCGTCGTATTTCATTCCGGTGTTGTCTGCGGCTTTGGCGGCCATGCTGCTGCGCACACCACTGTCGCTGTCGTTCTGGCAAGGTGCCCTGATGGTCTGCATCGGCTCGATCCTGTGCTGGTTTGCAACCCGTGCCCGGCCAATGAAACAGCTTGTCGATGACGCGGTGTAATCCGGGAGCAGGTGCTCCCGGCTCCCAGGGGGCTCCATCCGCCCTACCTATGCCTGGGCATACGCCTGAGTGAGGCAACTGGTGGCAGTGACCGGTGAGTTCTACACTGGCCGACACTAAATGGTGCTGACCGAATGGAGCTTGCCCTATGTCCTACGAAACCCTCGATTACCAGGTTCAGGATGGCATCCTGACCTTGACCCTGAATCGTCCCGAGCGGATGAATGCCTTCAACGGCCAGATGCGCCGTGATCTGATCGCTGCCTTTGATGCCGCCGATGCCGATGATGCGGTGCGGGTGATTGTGATGACCGGGGCTGGCAAGGCGTTTTGTGCCGGGGCCGACCTGGAGAAGGGTGGTGATACCTTCAACCGCCACAAGCGCCAGGACCAGCCCGAGGGCGATGATCTGCGTGACGGCGGTGGTACGGTGTCGCTGCGGATCTACGAGAGCACCAAACCGGTGATTGGCGCGTTCAACGGTGCGGCGGTGGGTGTCGGCGTGACCATGACCCTGCCAATGGATATTCGCCTGGCCTCGACCAATGCCAAGTTTGGCTTTGTGTTTGCCCGCCGCGGGATCACCATGGAGGCCTGCTCGAGCTGGTTCCTGCCGCGCCTGGTTGGCCCGATGCAGGCCGCCGAGTGGGTCTATACCGGCCGCGTGTTTGGTGCCGAGGAGGCGCTCAAGGGCGGCCTGGTGCGCAGCCTGCACGAGCCAGATGAGCTGCTGCCGGCGGCCTATGCGTTGGCCCGTGAGATTGCCGACAACACCTCGGGCATGTCTGCGCTGCTGAACCGTCAGTTGTTGTGGCGGATGATGGCGGCCGATCATCCTATGGAGGCCCACATTGTCGATTCGCGGGCGATTGCCTTTATGGGTGAGTCGGCCGATGCCAAGGAGGGAGTGCAGTCGTTTCTGGAGAAACGTGCGCCGCAGTTCAAGCTGAGTCCGAGCAAGGATCGGCCGGCGTTTTATCCGTGGTGGGATGAACGCAAGTTTCGCTGACCGGGGCTGGCTGTGGATTGCCACGGGCCTGCGGCCCTCGCAATGACGGTCAAAACCACCACCAACTTCACACCACCCCCGTCATTGCGAGGGCTATAGGCCCGTGGCAATCCAGGTTTTGCGGTGCTGGTGTGGATTTCCATGTCGGCGGATGACCGCCCCCAACTCCTCGCAATGACGGGGGTGTGGGTTGTGTTGTGCTGTGGGTTCCTTGTAATGGCCGGACGTGAGCGTTTTTGGCCGTCATTGCGAGGGCCGCAGGCCCGTGGCAATCCAGGGGTGAAGGTGGTTGCGCTTTGGTGGGGCGGTGGTAGTCTGCCGCTTTATCTGACTGAGCCGAAACAGGAGTCATCATGAGCCGCCATTTCGAAGCCGCCCCGGGCCTGTGCGAGAACCGTGACCCGGGTACCGAGGGTTTTGTGTTCAACCAGACCATGCTGCGGATCAAGTCGCCGGAGCGCACGCTGGATTTCTATACCCGGATCATGGGTATGACTCTGGTGAAGAAGCTGGATTTCCCGGAGATGAAGTTCAGCCTGTTCTTCCTGGCTGCGATCGACAGCCACGAGCTGGGCAACTGGTCGACTGATCCCAAGGAGCGCCTGGTGCAGACCTTTGGCCGCCCGGCGATGCTGGAGCTGACCCACAACTGGGGTACCGAGGACGATCCGGAGTTTGCCTACCACAACGGCAACGAAGAGCCGCGTGGGTTTGGCCACATTGGCTTTGCGGTGCCGGATCTGGATGCGGCCTGTGCCCGTTTCGAGTCCTTGGGCGTGAGCTTCGTCAAGCGCCCGCAAGACGGCAAGATGAAGGATATCGCCTTCATCAAGGATCCGGACGGTTACTGGATTGAGCTGTTCACACCCGGTCGGCTGCCGGGCGTGCTGGGCTAAGTCAGCGCGGCTTCACACCTGCAAGCGCGCCAGCGCTGCCCGCGGCCCGGCTGGGATCGGGCAGGGCTGGTTGCTGGCGCGGTCGACGAAGACGTGGACAAAGCGTCCGGCAGCACAGGCTTCGGCCTGCCCTTCCTTGAAAATCCCCAGCTCGTATTGCACTGAACTGTTGCCCAGTTTGGCGACCCGCACGCCCACGGCGATCCGCTCGGGAAAGGCGATGGGGGCGAAGTAGTCGCACCCGGAGCTGACCACGAAGGCGACCTGCTCGCCGTGGTGAATATCTAGCCCGCCCTGTTCGATCAGCCAGCTGTTCACCGCACTGTCAAAGTAGCTGTAGTAGGTGACGTTGTTGACGTGACCATAGATGTCGTTGTCGTGCCAGCGGGTGGTGATCGGGTGCAGGTAGGGGTAGTCGTGGCGCTGGGGTTTGCTGTTCATGTTCATGCTCTTCAATAGGCCTGCCGGTAGATGGCCAGGGCGTCGGCCTCGCTGACTTCACGCGGGTTGTTGATCAGCAGGCGCTGCTGCAGCATGGCATCGCGAGCCAGCATCTCCAGGCTGGACTCGGGCACGCCGGCATCACGCAGGCGGCTGGGCAGGTTGCAGCGTGGGCTGAGCTCGCTCAGGGCGTTGACCAGCTGCTCGGTCTGGCTGGCAGCGCTGCCGGGTTTGAGATCGGGCACCAGCAGTGGTGCCAGTTCGGCGTACAGGTTCTGGGCGGCCGGGGCGTTGAAGGCGATCACGCTGGGCAGTACCAGGGCGTTGGACAGGCCATGAGGAATATGGAAATGCCCGCCCAGCGGATAGGCTAGGGCATGGACCGCCGCGACCGGCGCGTTGGCGAAGGCCTGGCCGGCGAGCAGGGCGCCGAGCAGCATGGCCTGGCGCGCTTCGCGGTTGCTGCCGTTGTGAACCGCTTGGTCGAGGTTGGCGGCCAGCAGGCGCAGGGCTTCGCGGGCGAGCATGTCCGACAGCGGGTTCTTTTTCAGTTTGCTGGTGTAGGCCTCGATGGCGTGGACCATGGCATCAATGCCGGTGGCGGCGGTGACTGCCGGCGGCAGGCCCAGTGTCAGTTCGGCGTCCAGCACGGCCAGGTCGGGCAGCAGAATCGGTGATACCACACCCATCTTGGTGGTTTCTCCGGTGGTAATGATGGCGATCTGGGTGACTTCCGAGCCGGTGCCGGCGGTGGTCGGGACCTGAATCAGCGGCAGACGCTGGCCTTTGGCGTTGCCGACCCCGTAGATATCGGCCAGTTGCTGCTGGCAGTCGGGGTGAGCCAGCAGGGCGATCAGCTTGGCCACGTCCATCGAGCTGCCGCCACCAAAGCCGATGATCAGCTCGGCGCGCAGTGCCTTGGCCTGTGTGACGGCGGCCAGTACCACGGCTTCCGGCGGATCGGCGATCACCTGATCGAAGACTTCAACGCTCAGCCCGGCCTGGGCGAAGCCAGGCAGTACGCCATTGAGCAGGCCGTGCTGGGTAATGCCTGGGTCGGTGACGATCAGAATCCGCTGGGCATTACGTTCACGGCACAGCTCGGCCAAACGGCTGGCCGAGCCGGATTCGCAGAGAATCTGGGCGGTGGTGGCAAAGCTGAACGGTGTCATGGGGCCCTCGGCTGCACTGAGACATTTGGCACAACTGTATGAGGCCTGCGCCATGGCTGCAAGGGTTACAGCCCATGCTGGATGTTGTGAATGGCGGGCTATGTAACGGTCAGGGCCACTGGATTGCCGTATCTGTGGATTGCCGTGCTCGCAATGACGATGGTGGGGCGTGGGATGGCTCAGAGAAACCGTTGCAGCAGGTCGTTGAGGAACAGTCGGCCGCGTTCGGTGGTGTGCAGTTGTTGTTGCCAGGGTTGCAGCAGGCCGCGAATCACGGCGTCGTCGAGCTGGTTGGCGATGCTGTCCAGCGTCTGGCCGGTGCGTTCGCTGTACCAGGCGCTGGGTACGCCGTCGACCAGGCGCAGGGCGTTCATCAGAAAGTCGAAGGGCAGCTCGTCGGGCTCGAGCAGTCGGTGCCCGGCGCGGAAGCTTTTGTCCGGATTGAGGTAGTCCTTGGGCAGGCGGGTTTTCCAGTAGCGTTCGATCCGCCCGTCAGGGTGGGTCTGCTTGCCGTGGGCGCCGGCGCCGATGCCAATAAAGTCGCCATACTGCCAGTAATTGAGGTTGTGCCGGGCGCGGCGCTGGGCGCGGGCGTAGGCGGAGACCTCGTACTGGGCGTAGCCGTGTTCGGCCAGCCGGGCCTGGCCGGCTTCCTGGATGTCCCAGAGGATGTCGTCCTCCGGCAGCTGCGGCGGCTGGCTGTAGAACACGGTGTTGGGTTCCAGGGTCAACTGGTACCAGGACAGGTGTTCAGGGCCGAGGGCGATGGCCTGGTCGATGTCGGCCAGGGCCTGCTCCAGGCTCTGATCGGGCAGGCCGTGCATCAGGTCCAGGTTGAGATTGTCGAACCCGGCCCGGCGGGCCATGTCGACTGCGGCCAGGGCTTCACGGTGATCATGAATCCGGCCCAGCGCCTTGAGGTGTTCGGGGTTGAAGCTCTGAATGCCGATCGACAGGCGATTGATCCCGGCGCTGCGATAGCCAGCGAACTTGGCCTGCTCGAAGGTGCCGGGGTTGGCTTCCAGGGTGATTTCTATGTCACTGGCAAACCGCAACCGGGCGCTCATTGCGTTGAGTAGTCGCTCCAGGCTGGCAGCCGAGAACAGGCTGGGGGTGCCGCCGCCGAAGAAGATCGACACCAGTTCACGGCCTTGAACGGCTTCCCGTTCCTGATCCAGATCGTCGATCAGTGCGTCGATGTATTCGGCTTCCGGCAGGCTGGCGCCGGCGGCATGCGAGTTGAAGTCGCAATAGGGACATTTGCGTACGCACCAGGGAATGTGTACGTACGCCGCCAGCGGCGGCGTCACGCCAGCCCCAGCCGCTGGCGCAGCAGAACCATGGCCCGGGCCCGGTGGCTGAGCCGGTTTTTCTGCTCGGCCGGCAGTTCGGCGCTGCTGCATTCGGTTTCCGGCACCCAGAACAACGGGTCGTAACCAAAGCCCTGATCACCCCGCGGGGCGTGCAGGATGCGTCCGCGCCAGTGGCCTTCGCAGAGAATCGGCAGCGGATCGTCGGCATGCCGGACCAGCGCCAGGGCGCAGATGAACTGGGCGCCACGCTGTTCATCGGGCAGGCCGTCGAGGGCAGCCAGCAGTTTGCGGTTGTTGGCGGCATCACCGGCGCCATCGGCATAGCGGGCCGAGTAGATGCCCGGTGCGCCGCCCAGGGCGTCGACCGCCAGCCCGGAGTCGTCGGCCAGCGCCGGCAGGCCGGAGGCGCGGGCGGCGTGGCGGGCCTTGAGAATGGCGTTTTCGACGAAGCTCAGGCCGATCTCATCGGCTTCCTGATCGGTGAACTGCTTCTGCGGCAGCACTTCTATCTGGCTGCCGAGCATGGCCTGCAGTTCTTTCAGCTTGCCGGCGTTGTTGCTGGCCAGAACCAGTCGGGTCAGGGGCAGTACATCAGTCATCGGGATGGAAATCCTGCTGGAAGCGCACGCTATGCACCGGGGAGTTGTCGTCGGCCTGCACCTGGACTTCAAAGCGCAACAGGCCGCGCTGGGCGGCGGTGTAGTTGGCAACGAAGTAGACCGCGTCGCCTTCCTGGATGCGGATGAAGTTCAGCGGCGTGATCTGCTGAATCAGGTTGGTCACGGTGCCGCTGATCCGCGCGTCGACCGGCTCGCCATTGCGCTGCACGGCGATGTTGACCACCCCGTGGGTGCGGCCGCGAACCAGCCCGGCACTGCGTGCAATCTCTGGCTGCAGGAAGCTGCTGTTGAAGGTGTTGTGGTAGACCGTCAGGTCACCGACCTGCTGGCTCTGGGCCCAGCTCAGGGATGAGAGGCTCAGTAAAAAAGCGCAGATGAGGGTGCGTAATATCATGGCCACATACTCCTTGCTTAACGGGTAACCCGGTAGATCGCGACTTCACCCAACAGGTTTGGCCACAGTCCGCTGAACCAGCGGCTTTGGTGGGTCTGGTCGACGACCAGACGATCAAGCACCTTGATCGAGCGCTGACGGCACAGGTCTTCGAAGTCCTTGAAGGTGCAGAAGTGAATGTTGGGTGTGTTATACCAAGTGTAGGGCATGAACTCGGAAACCGGCATGCGTCCCTTGAGTCCCAGGTACAGGCGGCAGCGCCAGTGGGCGAAGTTGGGGAAGGTCAGGATCGCCTCGCGGCCGATACGCAGCATGTCTTCCAGCACCCGGTCGGGGTAGTGCACAGCTTGCAGGGCCTGGGTCATGACCACGCTGTCGAAGCTGTTGTCAGCGAAGTTGTCCAGGCTCTTGTCCATGTTCTGCTCGATCACGCTGACGCCCTGGCGCACGCAGTGGGCGATCTTGTCAGGATCGATCTCCAGGCCATAGCCCTGGACCTGCTTGTGCTGGTTCAGGTAGTGCAGCAGTTCGCCGTCACCACAGCCCAGGTCGAGTACCCGGCTGGCCGGCTTGATCCATTGCTGGATGATTTCCAGGTCGGCGCGCAGGCTCATGGGCTCACCTCGATACGGTTCATGTAGCTGCTGAAGGCGTCGATGTAGCGTGGAATCGGCAGCAGGAAGGCGTCATGGCCCTGGGCTGCTTCGATTTCCAGATAGCTGACCGGCTTGCGCGCGGCCAGCAGGGCGTCGACGATCTCCCGCGAGCGGGCCGGGGAAAAGCGCCAGTCGGTGGTGAACGACATGATCAGACACTGGGCCTGCAGTTGCTCGAAGGTTTTCGCCAGGTTGCCAGCGTGGGCTGCGGCCGGGTCGAAGTAGTCCAGCGCCTTGGTCATCAGCAAGTAGGTGTTGGCGTCAAAGCGTCCGGAAAACTCCTGACCCTGATAGCGCAGATAGCTCTCGACTTGAAATTCAACGCTGTTGAAGTCGTAGTTGAGCTGGTCGTTGCGCAGTTCACGACCGAATTTCTCACCCATCGAGTCGTCCGACAGGTAGGTGATATGACCGACCATGCGCGCCAGCATCAGGCCGCGCTTGGGAATCACCCCAAAGGCGGCGTAATCGCCGTTGTGAAAGTCCGGGTCGGTGATGATCGCCTGGCGCGCTACTTCATTGAAGGCGATGTTCTGGGCCGACAGTTTGGGCGCAGTGGCGATCGCCACGCAGTGGCGCAGCCGCTCGGGATAGCTGATCGCCCACTGCAACGCCTGCATGCCGCCAAGACTGCCGCCGACCACGGCGGCCCACTGGCCAATGCCCAGCACATCGGCCAGGCGGGCCTGACTGTTGACCCAGTCTTCCACGGTCATGACCGGAAAGCTGGCGCCGTAGGCCTTGCCGGTGGCCGGGTCGATGCTGGACGGGCCGGTCGAGCCGTGACAGCCGCCCAGGTTGTTGAGACTGACGACGAAGAAGCGGTTGGTGTCAATGGCTTTGCCCGGACCAATGCAGGCATCCCACCAGCCGGGCTTGCGCTCTTCGATGCTGTGATAGCCGGCAGCATGGTGATGGCCCGACAACGCGTGGCAGATCAGCACAGCGTTGTCACCGGCGCTGTTCAGGCTGCCGTAGGTTTCATATACCAGTTCGTACTGCGCCAGCGCCTTGCCGCAAGCCAGCGGCAGGGGCTCGGTGAAGGCCTGGCGCTGGGGCGTCACCAGGCCAACGGAGTCGGCGGGAAATCTGGACATCGGGAACCTGTTCCTGTGTGAGTTGCTCGCTGAGAGTGGCAGGCGACCAACGATAGAGGCGCCAGTCTAAAGAGGGTGACTGGCGGACGCAATATTAGCCGTGGCTGATCCCAAGCTCTGCGGGAAACTGCTGCGGGGCTATGATCAATACCCGTTTCTGGCGGCTTTGCTGGCCGCTGAGCAGGCTGACCTGTTGCCGGGGTACGGCGAAGGCCTGGGCCAGAAACTCGATCAGCATGGCGTTGGCCTTGCCGTCCACTGGCGGGGCGCTGATGCGGATCTTCAGCCGTTCGCCATGTAACCCGGCAAACCCTGGCTGTTTGGCTCCGGGTTGCAGGTGGCAGTCGAGAATCAGGTCGTTGTCGCGCCAGTGGTAGAACGGCATGGCTCAGTTCCTGTGTGCTGCGCTACCGTCATTGCGAGGGCCGTGGGTCTGTGGCTCGCAATGACGGTGGGGCGACAGCGTCTTACAAGGCCAGGGTCAGTCCGCGTGGCATGCCGGTAGCGATTGCCAGGTTGGTGACCACCAGCATATCGACCAGACGCAGGGCGATGAAGCCGAAGATTGGTGACAGGTCCAGGCCGCCAAGCGAAGGGATGATCTTGCGGATTGGTGCCAGGATCGGCTCGCAGATCTGATGCACCAGAATTACCGCCGGGTTGTGGCTGCCCTGGGCGACCCAGGACAGGATCACGCTGGCGATCAGGGCGAAGAAGAAGATCTTGATGAACAGTGCCGTTACGCCCACCAGCGACCAGACCAGCATCTGCAGTACGCCGGGCAGGGCAGCGCCCATCAGCTTGATGATCAGGCCGATCAGCACCAGCTGTACCAGCACGGCCAGTACCAGCGAGGCGAAGTCGATGCCGGCAAAGCCGGGGATGGCCTTGCGCATCGGGGTCAGCAGCGGGGCGGTGGCGCGGACGATGAATTGTGACAGCGGATTGTAGAAATCGGCACGCACCAGTTGCAGGATGAAGCGCAGCAGTACGACCAGCAGGTAGAGGCTGCCGAGGGTCTGGACCAGATAGACGGCGGCCATGTTCAGTCCGTTCATGAAAGCTCCTTAGGCGAGTTCTTTGGACAGTTCGTCGGCGCGTCGGGCGCAGGCTTGCATGGCCCGTTCGACCATGGCCGGCAGACCGTCGGCGGCAAAGCTGTTGATGGCCTGTTCGGTGGTGCCACCCGGCGAGGTGACCCGGCGGCGCAGTTCGGCCACATCGACATCGCTGTGCACGGCCATGTCGGCGGCGCCCAGGGCGGTGAACAGGGTCAGGCGTTCGGCGGTTTCGCGTGGCAGGCCAAGCTGCTGGCCGGCGGCGATCATCGCTTCCATCAGATAGAAGAAATAGGCCGGGCCACTGCCGGATACCGCGGTGACGGCATCGATCTGGCTTTCCTGCTCCAGCCACAGGCTGATGCCCACGGCGTTGAGGATATCTTCGGTCTGTTGCTTTTGCGTGTCACTGACCAGAGCATTGGCGTACAGGCCGCTGACCCCCTGGCGGCGCAGTGACGGGGTGTTGGGCATGCAGCGTACCAGCGGACCGTCGCCCAGCCATTCGGCCAGACTGGCGCAACTGATGCCGGCGGCAATCGAGATCACCAGTTGGCCGGGCTTGCGTTCGGCCGGCAGGGCACGGCAGACCTGCTGCATGACCTGCGGCTTGACCGCCAGCACCAGCACATCACACTCGCGGGCCAGCTCGGCGTTGTCGGTGGTGGCGCGGATGCCGAACTGGCGGGCCAGCTTGTCGCACTGCTCGGCGGTGCGGTCGCTGGCCATGATCCGGGCTGGCTTGAAGTTCTGCTGCAGCATGCCGCCGATCAGGCTGGTGGCCATGTTACCGGCGCCGATGAATCCGATGGTCGGAGCGCTCATGGAGTTATCCTTGCACGTGAGGTGAATGGGAGTAGTCGCGGGCCCCGAACAGGGCCGTGCCAATCCGGACCTGGGTCGCCCCCTCCTGAACCGCTTCGGTCAGGTCGTCGGTCATGCCCATCGACAGGGTATCCAGGGGCAGCGGTAGCGCTTGCAGCGCCTGGCGCAGAGCCTGTAGCGGGGCACGCCGGGCGGCACTGTCCTCGGCTGGTGCCGGAATCGCCATCAGCCCGCGCAGACGCAGGTTGGGCAGCTCGGCAACGGCGGCGGCCAGAGCCGGCAAGTCGGCCAGCGCGACGCCGGACTTGCTGTCCTCGCCACTGATATTGACCTGCAGGCAGATATTCAGCGGGCCACGCTCTGTGGGGCGTTGCTCGGACAGGCGTTTGGCGATCTTCAGCCGGTCGACGCTGTGTACCCAGTCGAAGTGCTCGGCAATGGCGCGGGTCTTGTTCGACTGGATCGGGCCGATGAAGTGCCAGGTCAGTGGCAGGTCGGCCAGCGCCTCGATCTTGTCCAGAGCTTCCTGCAGATAGTTCTCGCCTACGTCGTGAATGCCGGCGGCCCAGGCCTCGCGAATGTCGCCGGCCGGGCGGGTCTTGCTGACCGCGATCAGGGTCACCCCGGCCGGGTCGCGCTCGACACTTTTTGCCGCACGGTGAATGCGTTCACGTACGTTTGCAATATTCTTTGCTATCGTGGACATTACGGACGTTTATTACCTGCCAAATCAGAAAAAGGGCCTGTCGGCATTCTACATGCTTGCAGGATGCAATGGGGAACCCTATGGACATTACCGAACTGTTAGCCTTCAGTGCCAAGCAGGGCGCGTCTGACTTGCACTTGTCGGCTGGATTGCCGCCGATGATCCGGGTTGATGGTGACGTCCGCCGCATCAATGTGCCGGCCATGGAACACAAGCAGGTTCATGCGCTGATCTACGACATCATGAACGACAAGCAGCGCAAGGACTATGAAGAGTTCCTTGAGACTGACTTCTCTTTCGAAGTGCCCGGGGTCGCCCGTTTCCGGGTCAACGCCTTCAACCAGAACCGGGGCGCCGGGGCGGTGTTCCGGACCATTCCGTCCAAGGTGCTGACCATGGAAGAACTGGGCATGGGCGAAGTGTTTCGCAAGATTGCCGATGTGCCGCGTGGGCTGGTGTTGGTGACCGGGCCGACCGGCTCGGGTAAATCGACCACCCTGGCGGCGATGCTCGATTATCTGAACGTCACCAAGTACCAGCATATTCTGACCATCGAAGATCCGATCGAATTCGTTCACGAATCCAAGAAGTGCCTGGTCAACCAGCGTGAGGTGCACCGCGATACCCTGGGGTTCGCCGAAGCTCTGCGCTCGGCTCTGCGTGAAGACCCGGACATCATTCTGGTTGGTGAGATGCGTGACCTGGAAACCATTCGCCTGGCGCTGACCGCTGCCGAAACCGGTCACCTGGTATTCGGCACCCTGCACACCACCAGCGCCGCCAAGACTATCGACCGGGTGGTTGATGTGTTTCCCGGCGAAGAGAAGGCCATGGTTCGCTCGATGTTGTCCGAGTCGCTGCAGGCGGTGATTTCCCAGACCCTGCTCAAGAAGATCGGCGGTGGCCGGGTGGCAGCTCACGAGATCATGATCGGCACGCCGGCGATTCGTAACCTGATCCGCGAGGATAAGGTGGCGCAGATGTATTCGGCGATTCAGACCGGCGGCAATATCGGCATGCAGACCCTGGACATGTGCCTGAAGGGGTTGGTCGCCAAAGGACTGGTTACCAAGGAATCGGCCCGCGAGAAGGCCAAGATTGCAGAAGGCATCTAAGGATGCCGCTTACAGGTCGCCGGAGCATTAGCACTGGCCTATTGAACGAGGGAAGTCATGGAGTTTGAGAAGCTGCTGCGCCTGATGGTCGAAAAGGGTGCGTCCGACCTGTTCATTACCGCTGGCGTGTCGCCGAGCATGAAGGTGAACGGCAAGATCCTGCCGGTTACCAAGACTCCGTTGTCGCCCGAGCAGACTCGGGAAACCGTACTCGGAGTGATGACCGAAGCCCAGCGCCGCGAGTTCGCCGAAAAGCGCGAATGCAATTTCGCCATCAGCGCCCGGGGCATTGGTCGCTTTCGGGTCAGCGCCTTTTATCAGCGCAACCTGGTCGGCATGGTGTTGCGGCGGATCGAGGTCAATATCCCGACCATCGAGGAGTTGCGGCTGCCGGAGATCCTCAAGAAGCTGGCGATGACCAAGCGCGGACTGGTGATCTTCGTGGGCGCCACCGGTACCGGTAAGTCCACCTCGCTGGCGTCAATGATCGGGTATCGCAACAAGAACTCCAGTGGCCACATCATCACGGTCGAAGATCCGATCGAATTCATTCACCAGCACCAGAACTGCATCGTCACTCAGCGCGAGGTCGGTATCGATACCGACTCGTTCGAGGTGGCGCTGAAGAACACCCTGCGTCAGGCTCCGGATGTGATTCTGATCGGTGAGGTGCGCAGCAAGGAAACCATGGAGCATGCGGTGGCCTTTGCTGAGACCGGTCACCTGTGTCTGGCGACCCTGCACGCCAACAACGCCAACCAGGCGCTGGATCGGATCATTCACTTCTTCCCCACCGAGATGCATCAGCAGGTGTGGATGGACTTGTCACTCAACCTCAAGGCCATCGTTGCCCAGCAGCTGATCCCCACGCCGGATGGCAAGGGTCGGCGTGCGGCCATTGAAGTGTTGCTCAACACCCCGCTGGCCGCCGATATCATCCGCAAGGGTGAGGTACACGAACTCAAGCCGCTGATGGCGCGTTCTAACGAGCTGGGTATGCAGACCTTCGACCAGGCGCTGTACAAGCTCTATAGCGCTGGCGAAATCACCTATGAGGATGCGTTGTTGCATGCCGACTCGGCCAACGACCTGCGGCTGATGATCAAGCTGGGTTCGGAAACCGATGGCAAGCATCTGATGCAGGACACCAGCGAGTTTACCCTGACTGTCGAAGAGGACGACCGCCGGCGCTGAGAGGCGCCGGGGCTTACAGAACGTCTTCGGTGACGGCTGAGCTGGCTCGGTTGCGACCGCTGCGCTTGGCTGCCAGCAGGGCGCCGTCGGCGCGATTGATGGTGTCCGAGTAGCTGTTGCCTGCCAGGTGTTCGGCCAGGCCGACGCTGATGGTGACCGATACCGATGCCGTATTGACCCGCACGGTCAGCCGCTCCACGGCCTGACGCAGCCGCTCGAGTACCTGGCTGGCGGTGCCTTGATCAGTTTCCGGTAGCAGCACCAGAAACTCTTCACCGCCCCAGCGCCCGCACAGGTCATGTTCGCGAATCTCAGCGTCCAGCACCCGGGCAACCTCGACCAGTACGTTGTCACCGATTTCATGGCCGAAGTGGTCATTGATCAGCTTGAAGTGGTCGATATCGATCATGGCGATGCTGAATGGCCGGGTATAGCGGCGAAAGCGTTCGCTTTCTTCCTTGAGCCGTTCGACCAGCAGCCGCCGGTTGGGCAGCCCGGTCAGGGCATCGTGGGTCGAAGCTTCCTGCAGGGCCAGGTTCAGATCGCGCATCATCTGCTGATAGCGGTCAGAGATGCGCGCGACCTTTTCCAGTTGCCGCAACTGTTTGTTGACCCGCTCGGCCAGGCTCTGCTCCTTTTGCTTGGCCAGGCTCTGGTAGGCATCGGAGATCCGGGCAATCCGTTCCAGCCGGCGCACGAGTTCCTGATGAGCATCCCACAGTTCACTGAGTGTTTGATGCAGCGAGGTGTCCTGGTGCTCGGAATCGGCCAGCAACTGACTGATCCGGGTTTCGAGTGGCGGCGACTTGGTCTGGGCCATGGCTTCAGGCCTGCGGGCTGGGAATGATCTCGAACGGGAAGCTGCAGTCTTCCTTGAACTCCTCGGCCAGTTCGGCGACCCGCTCGTTGCGCTGGTCGTAGTACCAGTTGACGGCTACGGGCTTGTGCTCCTGATGGGCAACTTCGAGCAGGTCGAAGATGTCCATCATCGCCTTGATGCTGCTGGTGTTGAGATACAGCAGGTTCAGTTCCAGGCTAAGTGGGCGTCCGCCTTCGGCCAGAAAACGCTCGATCCATTCAAAGATCTGGTTGAACAGTTCGTAGGAGTTTTCCGGGTAGGAGTCGCCCTGCATGAACAGTCGGCCGGTGCTCCATTCGGTGCGGATGTCCGGGGTGGATTGAGTCCCGGCAATCGTGATATCGGTCATGGGGGTTGATTCTCGGATATTCAGATGACGGCCCGCAGGCTGAAAAAAGCTTTGCCGTTATCGGCCGGCTGCAACGCTGCCTTTAGCGGTTCGCTGGACTTGCGGGCGATGTCGATCAGACCCAGGCCGGCGCCGCTGCTTACTTCGGCATCTCGCGGGCGGCGCAGCTGCTCCTTGTAGGCGGCCTTGAGCTGAGCCTTGTCGAGCAGACCAAGCGCTTCGATGCTGTTGACCAGAACCTCGCCATCAGCGGCCTCGATCAGGTTGCCGGAGGACACCACGTAATGGCCGTTGTCGTCACGCGAGACAACCACGGTGGCGCTGGCGTCCTGCTCGCTCCAGCCGCGGTCGCGGGTGTAGTGGCGGATGTTCTGGGTCATTTCGATATACACGGCAAATACGTCCATGGCCGCCGAGGGGTGGGCATGGTCGGCGGCCAGATAGTTGCGCAGGGCGTTGCCGATTTCCTCGATCAGGCTGCGGGAAATGGGCCCGTTGAAGCAGAGCATGATCTGCTGGCGGTTGAAGGTTTCGCGCATGGCGAACAGGTCGATCATGGACATGGAAGCTCCTGCTGGGTCAAACAATAACCACCGTGCAACGCCTTGTAACATGAACTCATGGCTCAATCAAAGCGGAAGCATAGCATGGTGATGTCGTCGCGCTGTGGGTAACTGCCCTGGTAGGCGGCCAGGGTTGCGCTGAAAGCGGCGCTTTGCTGCTCCAGTGGCAGACAGGCGTGCTTGCGCAGCATCTCGGCAAACCGGCTGTTGCCGAAGCCAAAGCCAAGCTCGCCGCCAGCCTGGTCCAGGAAGCCGTCGGTGCACAGATAAAAGGTGCGGCCACTGAGCAATTCCGTTTCAGTGTTGTGGTACTGGCCTTGGCGTTTGTCGACCAGCGCCCGCCGCCCTCCGGGTAGGTGTTCGACCCGATTGCCATCACTGAAATACAGGGCGATTTTGGCACCGGCAAAGGTGACTTTGCGTTGATCAAGGTCAACGAAGGCTAGTCCGACATCCATATTGGTCGCCAACGAGCTGAATTCCGGGGTGTCGCCCAGCATGTTGCGCACGATCTGATCGGTGCGCTGCAAGACTGCGGCCGGGTCCTGCGGGCCACAGTCGCTGATTGCCTGATCCAGTGCAGCGTGGGCCAGCATGGTCATCAGTGCGCCGGGTACGCCATGGCCGGCGCAGTCGACTACGCCCAGGAGGTAGTGCTGACCCAGGTTACGGAAAATGTAGAAGTCGCCGCCGACCACATCGCGAGGGCGCCACAGCACCGCGTGGCGATCACCCAGGGTATTGACCAGTTCGCGATTGGGCAGAATCGCCCGCTGGATCAGGCTGGCGTAGTCGATTGAGTCGCCAATTTTCTTGTGGGCGTTGGCCATGTCGCGGTTGGCTTCTTCCAGCGCGCGGGTGCGCTCCTGAACCCGGCTTTCCAGTTGCTGGGTATTTTCCCGAACTCGCGCGGCCATGCTGCCGAAAGCGCTGCTGAGTTCGCCGATTTCATCGTTGCGGGCCTTGGGCAGACGTACATCGTAGTTGCCGGCGGCCAGTGCCTGGGCGCTTTGCCGAAGCTGGCGCAGTGGCCGCAGCAGCAGGCGTTCGGTGCCCAGTGCGAACAGCAGTACCAGTGCCAGGATCAGGCCAGCCAGGCCGATTACCAGCGGCCACAGCCACTGACGGTTGATTACCTCGGCGGTATTGAGATCGACCGCGTTGACCACATGCCAGCCCAGCTCCGGGATAAAGCCCAGCGCCAGCAACTGTTCACGGCCCTGCAGTTGCAGACGCAGGGTCTGGACCTGGTCGGGCTGCTGTTCGGCCTGCTGCATGGCCTGGCGCAGGCTCTCGGCCTGGTCGGCGCTGCCCAGCAGACTGAAGACCAGCGATTCGGGTTGGGCCGCGCCGTCGGCACCGGAGTTGAGGGCGATCAGCTCGGGATTCTGGTGAGCCTGAATGGCGCCGTGGCGGTCGAGGATCATTGGGCTGACCCCGGCCAGCTCGCTGGCGATGAAATCGCTGATGAAGTTCGACAGATCAATGCCCGAGCCGGCAATGCCGATGATTTTGTGGTCATTGCGGATCAGCATGTTGAGCCAGACCCGGGTGGTATTCATCTGCGGGTTGCTGTCGACGTTGATGTTGTAGTCGCTGGTTGACTCCAGGGTACCGAAGAACCAGCGATCATCGGGATTGTCCGGGCTCATTCGGTAGCGGGGCTGATCGCTGAAACTTTGGTCGCCGCCGTTGAAGTAGTAGTCCAGGCTATTGGTGTTGACGATGAAATAGGCGTGGTCGCGGAAGGCCTGGCGATAGCCTTCGGCTTCGCGGAAAAACAGGCTGTGTTTGTCCGGATTCTGCTCATCGAGCAGCCACTGACGGGTGACTTCGGAGTTGGCGAAGCGCAGGGACAGAGCCAGTTCGCGGGAAATCGGGGCAAAGATCCGCTCGCGGTTGAGCTGGGTGGCGTTGCGCGCATAGGCCTCGCCAAAGTGCTGGTGAATGCCTTTGAGTGCCTGGCCGCCGATAAGTAAAGCTGGCACCAGAGCCAGTAGGCAGGCCAGTACCAGGGCCAGGAACGATTTGGCACGTAATCCGAAGGCAGCCATGATGCGCGGAATCCTTGCAGGTGCGAGGCCGGGCGCGGACCGCCCGGCGGGTCAGTGGAAGTTCAGGCCTGGTAAACCAGTTTGCCGTGGCTGAGGGTGTGGGTGACCACGGTGGGTGCACCCTGGCCGATGAAGGGACAGTTGGCGCCCTTGGACAGCCAGTTATGACCGATATGGCTGGAGGCAACCGGATCGAACAGCACGATGTCGGCTTCACCGCCCAGTTCCAGACGTCCGGCCGGCAGCCCCAGTGCGTTGGCAGGACCGGTGGTGAGCCGGGCCAGCAGGGCAGGGAGCTCCAACAGGCCGTCGGCAACCAGCGTCAGGGCCAGCGGCAGCAGAATCTCGACACTGCTGATGCCGGGTTCCGAGGCGGCGAAGGGTACACGCTTAGCCTCCGGCTCGTGCGGCTGGTGGTGCGAGGCAATGGCCTGGATCACGCCTTCCTGTACTGCCTGGCGCAGAGCCCGGCGATCGCTGGCGCTGCGCAGCGGAGGGATGACGTGATAGAGGCTGGAGAAGCCGGCCAGGTCTTCGTCGCATAGCAGCAGTTGATACATGGCAACATCGGCGGTTACCGGCAGGCCACGGGCTTGAGCGTCGGCCAGCATGTCGACGGCACGGGCGCTGGACAGGCCACTGAAGTGCGCTCGCACTCCAGTCTGTTCGATCAACAGCAGATCACGGGCCAGGGCCACGGTTTCGGCGCTTTCAGGAATGCCGACCAGGCCCAGGCGGGCGGCAGTGGGGCCTTCATGGGCCATGCCGCCTTCGGCCAGCGCCGGGTCCATCGGAGTGAAGATGATCGACAGGTCAAAGCCAGCTGCATATTCCAGTGCGCGGCGCAGAATGCGGTTGCTCTTGATCGGTGCCAGGCCCTGGGTGAAGGCTATGCAGCCGGCGTCGCGCAGGGCTACCAGCTCGCTCAGCTGTTCGCCTTCCAGTGCCCGGGTCAGTGCGCCAATTGGAAAAACCCGGGTCTGGCCGGCTTTTTCGTTGCGGTCGAAGATCAATTCGGCAACGGCTGGAGTATCCAGTACCGGGCGTGTGGTTGGTGGGCAGCACAGACTGGTGACTCCGCCGGCGGCTGCGGCGCGGGTCTCGCTGGCAATGGTGCCCTTGCGGGTATAGCCCGGCTCGCGCAGGCTGACGCTCAGGTCGACCAGGCCGGGGGCGGCGATCAGGCCGCGGGCATCGATGGTCTGGTTGGGGCTGAAGCCTTCCGGGGCGGCGCCAATGGCGACAATGTGTCCGGCGGCGATGTGCAGGTCGGTGATCTGGTCGAAGTGGCTGGCCGGGTCGATGACACGGGCGCCGGCAATGGTCAGTTTCATCGGTTACTGGGCTTCCTGGTTGAGCTGGCGCTGGGCGTTCTGGCCGGCCATGGCCATCGACATCACTGCCATACGGACGGCGATACCGTAGGTGACCTGATTGAGAATCACCGACTGCGGACCGTCGGCGACTTCTGATTCGATTTCCACCCCGCGGTTGATTGGCCCAGGATGCATCACCAGGGCCTCGGGCTTGGCCAGAGCCAGGGTTTCCCGGGTCAGGCCGTAGAGTCGGTAGAACTCGCCTTCGCTGGGAAGCAGACCGCTTTGCATGCGTTCTTTCTGCAGGCGCAGCATGATCACTACGTCGACATCACGCAGGCCGGTGCGCAGGTCGTTGAACACCCGTACGCCGTACTGTTCGATACCGGCTGGCAGCAGGGTGCGCGGGGCGATCACTCGCAGATCCTCACAGCCCAGGGTCTTGAGCGCCAGCATGTTCGAGCGCGCCACCCGTGAATGCAGGATGTCGCCGACGATCGCCACCGACAGATTCCTGAAGTCGCCGGCATGCCGGCGGATGGTCAGCATGTCGAGCATGGCCTGGGTCGGGTGCGCGTGGTTGCCGTCGCCAGCGTTGACGATGGCGACCTGGGGGCAGACCTTTTCGGCGATGAAGTGCGCGGCGCCGGAGTCGCCATGGCGGACGATGAACATGTCGGCGGCCATGGCCTCCAGGTTCTGCAGGGTATCGAACAGGGTCTCACCCTTGCTGGTCGAAGAGGTCGAAATGTTCAGGTTAAGCACGTCAGCCGACAGCCGCTTGGCGGCCAGTTCGAAGGTGGTGCGGGTGCGCGTGGAGTTCTCGAAGAACACGTTGCAGACGGTCTTGCCGCGCAGCAGTGGGACCTTCTTGACTGCCCGTTCGCCGACTTCGAGAAAGGAGTCGGCGGTGTCCAGCAGTTCGGTCAGCAATTCGCGCGACAGTCCCTCGATGGTCAGAAAGTGGCGCAATTGGCCCAGGTGATTGAGTTGCAGGTGGCTGGGTGTCAGGCTCATGGGGCTCTCAGTCTGCCGGGTTCAGGGTCAGGTGCAGGGGCTCGGGGCCGGTCAATTTTATCCGTTGGCTCGGCGGCAGGGCCAGGCTGGCGCCGAGGATGTCGGCACGGATTGGCAGTTCGCGGGCTTCGATGTCGAGCAGGGTGACCAGGGTCACCGAGGCCGGGCGGCCATAATCGAACAGTTCGTTGAGCGCGGCGCGGATGGTGCGGCCAGTCATCAGTACGTCATCGACCAGTATCAGGTGGCGGTCGTCGACGGCAAACGGCAGTTCCGAGGGGCGCACCCGCTGCGGCAGGCCGACCTGCTCGAAGTCATCACGGTAGAAGGCGATGTCCAGGGTGCCCAGCGGTGCTGCGGGGGCGCAGCGCTGACGCAGGCTTTCGGCGATCCAGACGCCGCCGGTGTGAATCCCGACAAACGCGGGGTCAGGCCGCTGCAGGCGTTTGAGGTGGGCGGTCAGCTCGGTGGCCATGCGCGCCAGTAGCGGCTCGACCTCGGGCAGTGCGGTCATGATGTCTCCTCGGATAGATTGCCAAGCCAGGTTTGCAGCAGCAGCACCGCCGCCAGGCTGTCGACCGGATTGTCACGGTAACTGGTCGGCGTGCGGTCGCTGTCGCGCAGGCTCTGCTTGGCTTCGAAGGTGGAAAGGCGTTCGTCGATGCAGTGGACCGGTAGACCGAAGCGGCCCTGAAGCCTACGGGCAAATTTTTCCGCGCGGGCACTCATCTCGCTAGGGCTGCCATCCATGTTCAGGGGCAGGCCGACGACCAGGGCGTCGGGTTGCCACTCGCTGATCAGTCGGGCGATCTGCTCCCAGTCGGGCACACCATCGCGGGCGCGTAGCTCGCGCAGCGGCTCAGCGCTGCCGGTCAGGCTCTGGCCGACGGCTACACCAATTTGTCGGGTGCCGTAATCAAAACCCAGGGCGCGGATCGGCATCAGGCGTGGCCTGCCTGGCTGGTCAGCAGGTTGAGGTCGATCCCCAGACTGCGGGCGGCGGCGCTCAGACGTTGCTCGCAGGGCAGGTCGAACAGGATGGAGAGGTCGGCCGGGCAGTTCAGCCAGACGTTGTCGATCAACTCCTGGTCCAGTTGGCCGGCGCCCCAGCCGGCATAGCCCAGGGCGATGACGGCGGTGTCCGGGCCGTGTCCGCGGGCCATGTCGATCAGGATGTCGCGCGAGGTGGTCAGTTGGATCGGGCCCAGATCCAGGGTCGACTCCCATTGGCCAGCGCCCCGGTGCAGGACAAAGCCGCGCTCGGGTTGAACCGGGCCGCCGCTATAGATGACCTGGCTGGCGCAAGTGGCCGGCACTTCGAGTTCGGGCGCCAGTTGATCGAGGATGTCGCCCAGACTCAGGCCGCTGGGCTGGTTGACCACCAGGCCCATGGCGCCTTCTTCGTTGTGGTCGCACAGGTAAATCAGGGTATGCACGAAGCGCGGATCACTCATGTGTGGCATGGCGATCAGAAACTGGTGCTTGAGATAGCTCGGGGTCGATGTGCTCATAGCCATAGTATTGAGGGGAAGTCAGGCGAGGGCAAGGGGCCTGGTGCGACGGGCAAGGTTGCGCTGGACGTTGTGCTTGTCGGTTAAAAGCTCGATACCCGGTCGCCGGGCTCGAAACGCCAGGTGCGGATGATTTCCAGTACGTCGACGTCGAGCAGGTCGCCGGTGAAGGGGGCGTAGGGGGCGGCCAGGCGGACGATGCGCAGGGCGGCCTGGTCGAGGATCTGATGGCCCGAGGACTCCAGTACCTGGACATCGCGCAGGCTGCCATCGCGGTTGATGGCGACCATCAGCCGCAGACTGCCGTAGATCCGGTTTTGCCGGGCCTGGGCCGGGTAGTTCTGGTTGCCAACCTGTTCGACTTTGCGGCGCCAGGCTTCCTTGTAGTAGGCGCCTTTGTCCTGCATGGTCGAAGCGGCGTTGAGCCGGTGCACGCGCGGACGTTTGGCGTATTGCTGGCGTTCATCGGCCAGTTGCGCTTCCAGGCTGGCGATCTCCTCTGACAGGCGCGACAGATCGAAGCGTTGCAGCGGACGGGGCTGTTCGACCGGCTGCGGCTGGGTCGGAGTCGGGCTGACCCGGTCACGACTGGGGGCCTGGGTAGTTACCACCGGGGTCTGTTGCTGCGGGACCGGGGGCGGGCTGCTGGCTTCGGCCGGTGGTGTGACTTCGTGAATCTCGCTGTCCTGGAACGGTGCCTGCTCCGGGGTGCTGGGCGCGGCCTTGTGTTCCAGCGTGCCGCTGCCTTCCTGATTGATCTGGGCCAGGTAGTCGGCCTGCTCGGGCACCTTGTCGCTGGGCTGGGTGGCGAGGGTGATTTCCAGGGTTTTCGACAGCTCGCTGGGTTTGGGCAGGTCGAAGGTGATGCCGAGAACGACCAGGGCGTGCAGTATGGCGGCCAGGAACAGGGTGAAGCCCAGACGGTCATTGGCGCTGACGACTGGGGGTTCAAGCTGGCTGGGGGCGACTACTGCGGTATTCATGTGGTCCGTAAATAAGGGGCATACCCGATTCCTGCGCAGTCTGCCCCGCCATGCGGCAAAAGTCTATGCGCCAACTTTGAGCTGTTCCTCAATACAGTCCATTAGTCGTCCGCCGATGTCAGTATCGTAGGCGGCATCGATCTCGCGGATGCAGGTCGGGCTGGTGACATTGATTTCGGTCAGGTAATCACCGATTACGTCCAGGCCGACGAACAGCAGGCCACGCTCGCGCAGGGTCGGGCCAACCTGGCTGGCGATCCAGCGGTCGCGTTCGGTCAGGGGACGAGCTTCGCCGCGACCGCCGGCAGCCAGATTGCCGCGGGTCTCGCCTTGCTGCGGGATGCGCGCCAGGCAGTAGGGCACCGGTTCGCCGTTGATCATCAGGATGCGCTTGTCACCATTAGCGATTTCCGGCAAATAACGCTGAGCCATGATCTGCTGCTGACCGTGACGGGTCAGGGTCTCAATGATCACGCTGAGATTGGGGTCGTTCTCGCGGATGCGGAAAATCATCGAGCCCCCCATGCCGTCGAGTGGTTTGAGAATGACGTCACGGTGTTGTTGGGCAAATGCGCGCAAAATGTCTGCCCGGCGGGACACGACGTTGGTCGGCGCGCATTGCGGGAACTGGGTGGCGAACAGCTTTTCGTTGCAGTCGCGCAGGCTGGCGGCGCGGTTGACTACCAGCACGCCGTCGCGCTCGGCTGCTTCGAGGATGTGGGTGGCATAGAGGAATTCGTTGTCAAACGGCGGGTCCTTGCGCATCAGGACCACATCCAGTTTGGCCAGCGGGGCAGTTTCTGGCTCACCCAGGTCGAACCAGTGTTTGGGGTCGGCATGTACCTTTAGCGCACGCATCCGGCCCATGGCCTTGCCGTCGCTCAGGAACAGGTCGTCCGGCTCCAGATAGAACAGCTCCCACTGGCGTGCCTGGGCTGCCAGCAGCATGGCCAGTGAGCTGTCTTTCTTGTAGTGGATCGCGTTGATCGGATCCATGACGATGCCGAGGCGAATGTGCATAGGAGGCGGGTCCGCTGAACTGTTGATGGGTTTTGGAGTGTAACCTCTGCCTGGCTCGGGGTGGAAGATTGACGAAATGTCGGGTCTGTCCCATACCTGAGAGGGGTTTATAGATTGACCAGGAAATCTGTGTTAAAAGTACGCGGAAAGGGATTGGCTGGGCTACGGCCGGCTCTTTGCCGCCCGACGATGTAAGCCTCCATTCATAATAAGGCTGGTCTTATGGAAGAAAATTTCGAAAGCCTGAAGGTCATGGTGATTGATGACAGCAAGACCATCCGGCGTACGGCGGAAACCTTGCTGAAAAAGGTCGGGTGTACGGTCATCACCGCGGTTGATGGCTTTGACGCGCTGGCCAAGATTGCCGATAACCACCCGGATATCATTTTTGTCGATATCATGATGCCGCGACTCGATGGTTATCAGACCTGTGCGCTGATCAAGAACAACAGTGCGTTTCGTGCCACGCCGGTGATCATGCTGTCGAGCAAGGACGGTCTGTTCGACAAGGCCAAGGGCCGGATTGTCGGTTCGGACCAGTATCTGACCAAGCCGTTCAGTAAGGAAGAGTTGCTGGGAGCAATTCGCACCCACGTACCACAAACTGATAATAACGCCGCCGGGGCCGCCAGCGCCTGAGGCACGCAGTACCATTTTGGAAATACCAGGGGAGCCCAATGGCCAGAATTCTTATCGTGGATGACTCGCCAACCGAGCTGTACAAGCTGACTGGCATGCTGGAAAAAAATGGCTATGAGGTGCTCAAGGCCGATAACGGTGCCGACGGCGTTGCCCTGGCCCGCCAGGAAAAACCCGATGCAGTCCTGATGGACATCGTCATGCCTGGCCTCAATGGCTTTCAGGCTACCCGTCAACTGACCAAGGACCCGGAAACCGGGAATATCCCGGTCATCATCGTCACCACCAAGGATCAGGAAACCGACAAGGTCTGGGGCAAACGCCAGGGGGCCAAGGACTACCTGACCAAACCGGTTGAGGAAGCGACCCTGATCCAGACGCTGAAGTCGGTGCTGGGCAGCTAGTGGTCACCTCCACCGTGCCGCATAACAACCAGAACAGGGCCGGCATGTCTGAGTCAAATCACCCTTTTGATCTGCTGTTGCAGTTGACTGGTCTGTGTCGCCAGCAGGCGACCGGCTTGCCGGCTCAGGACGTGGTCAGCGAGACCTGGAGCGGCGTCGGTTTTCGGCTGGGCGATCAAGCTCTGATCGCGGCCATGGGTGAAGTCAGCGAGATTCTGCACGAACCGCGCTACACCGCCTTGCCCCGGGTCAAGAGCTGGGTGCGGGGAGTGGCCAATGTGCGTGGTCGGCTGTTGCCGATCATCGATCTCGGACGTTTTTTCGGCAGCGCCAGCAGTGGCTCGCGCAAGCAGCGTCGGGTGCTGGTGCTGGACCGCGACGGACTGTTCGTTGGGCTGCTGGTCGACGAGCTGCTGGGTATGCAGCATTTTCCGGTCAGCACCTTCACCGCCGAGGTGCCAAGCGTGGCGCCGGAATTAAGCCCTTTTGTCGTGGGCGCTTACGTCGGGCAACAGACATCGCTGGTGTTCAACTTCAGGGCACTGGCGCGCGATCAGGCGTTTCTCGACGTGGCGATCTGATCGGGGGCGGTGGCCGGCCAGGGCACCGTGACAGTCCAAGGGTAATTAGAACTACGCTGTAGGCCAGGTAGGGGCCAGAAGATGAAAAAGCTCGATTTGCAGATACTGTCCGCCATGCGCGGTAACCGCGCGATCAGTGGCCTGTTCGCCGCGCTGATCCTGTCGTTGCTGCTGCTGTTCGTGAACTTTTTGTACCTGAACCTCCAGAGTTCCTACGACACCGAATACATCGCGCACGCCGGTGAGCTGCGGGTACTGTCCCAGCAGATTTCCAAGTCGGCGACCGAAGCGGCGACCGGGACCCAGGAGGCCTTTGGTCTGCTGCTGGAGGCGCGCAATGACTTCCAGGAACGCTGGGGTTATCTGACCGAAGGCCGTGAGGAAACCGCTCTGCCGGCTGCACCGGCCAGCCTGGCTGACATCATGGGAGCTGCCCAGGCCGACTGGGACAAGGTGCGGACCAATGCTGATGCGATCCTGGCCAGTCAGCGCACGGTACTGTCGCTGCACGAGGTGGCCATGGTTCTGGCAGATACCATTCCTTACCTGCAGGTCGAGTACGAGGATGTGGTTGATGTTCTGATCGAAAACCGTACACCGGCTGACCAGGTCGCTATTGCCCAGCGTCAGTCACTGCTGGCTGAACGGATTCTGGGTTCGGTAAACCGGGTACTCAGTGGTGATGCCGATGCGGTCATGGCAGCTGACAGTTTCGGCCGTGACGCTGCGCTGTTCGGTCGGGTATTGCAGGGCATGTTGACGGGTAATGCGGTGATGGGCATCGAGCGGGTCGATGATGAGGATGTGCGCGCCCGTCTTGACGAAATCGCCAATCAGTTCAGCTTCGTATCCGACTCAGTGGATGAGATCCTGCTGACTTCCCCGGAACTCTATCTGGTGCGTACCGCCGCCAACGAAATCTTCACCGACTCGCAGTCGCTGCTGGATAACACCTCCAGGCTGGCTGATAACTTTGAGGCACGCAGCAACTCGCGTCTGGCCAATACCCTGCTGGGCTATGTGCTGGCCTTGATCGCGCTGGGCTGCATTCTGTTGATCGGTGTGCAGATGACCCGCGAGACCCGCCAGCGTCTGGCCGAAACGGCGGAAAAGAACGAACGTAACCAGGCCGCGATTCTGCGTCTGCTCGATGAAATTGCCGACCTTGCCGACGGTGACCTGACGGCTGAGGCGACAGTAACCGAGGACTTCACCGGGGCCATCGCCGACTCGATCAACTACTCGATCGACCAACTGCGGGCGCTGGTTCAGACCATTAACGAAACCGCTCTGCAAGTGGCTACAGCGGCTCAGGAAACCCAGGGCACGGCGATGCATCTGGCCGAGGCGTCCGAACACCAGGCCCAGGAAATTGCCGGGGCTTCGGCCGCGGTTAACGAGATGGCGGTGTCGATTGATCAGGTGTCGGCCAACGCTGCCGAATCGTCAGCGGTAGCGGAGCGCTCGGTAGCCATCGCCAACAAGGGCAACGAGGTGGTGCAGAACACCATCGTTGGCATGGATACCATTCGCGAACAGATCCAGGATACTTCCAAGCGGATCAAGCGCCTGGGTGAGTCGTCCCAGGAGATTGGTGACATCGTAAGTCTGATTAACGACATTGCCGACCAGACCAACATCCTGGCCTTGAACGCGGCGATTCAGGCGTCGATGGCCGGTGATGCTGGCCGAGGCTTCGCGGTGGTAGCCGACGAAGTACAGCGTCTGGCGGAGCGCTCATCGGCGGCGACCAAACAGATTGAGGCGCTGGTTAAAACCATTCAGACCGATACCAACGAGGCGGTAATCTCGATGGAGCAAACCACTTCCGAGGTAGTCAGTGGTGCGCGCCTGGCTCAGGACGCGGGTGTGGCCCTGGAAGAGATCGAGAAGGTATCCACCAGTCTGGCGGCGCTGATTCAGAACATTTCCAACGCTGCCCGTCAGCAGGCCTCGTCCGCAGGTCACATCTCCAACACCATGAACGTGATTCAGGAAATCACCTCGCAGACCTCGGCGGGTACCACCGCCACGGCGCGCAGCATCGGTGAGCTGGCCAAGTTGGCCGACGCCATGCGCCAGTCGGTTGAAGGCTTCACCTTGCCAGACCAAAAGGGCTAGTCTGAAAGACGGGGCGCCGGCTTGGCGACCCCGCTGCCGGCGTCAGCGAGGGGTACAAGGTGCAAAAACAACCCAACTGGTCATTGCAGCAACTGCCGGATATGGACAGCCATCAGTTTAACCAATGGCAAACGCTGCTGGAAAATCGCACAGGCGTCTGTGTCAGCGCGCAGCGCAAGCTGTTCCTGCAGACCAGCCTGGGTATGCGCATGCGTGAGTTGGGGATCGATGATTACCAGCACTACTACGAGCATGTGACCCAAGGGCCGGTCGGCGCGGTGGAGTGGTCGACCTTGATTGATCGGCTGACCGTGCGTGAAACCAGTTTTATGCGCCACCGACCATCATTTGACTGCGTGGCTCGCTATCTGACCCAGCGTCTGGCGCAGCGGCCTGCCGGCCAGCCCTTGCAGCTCTGGAGTGTTGGCTGTGCCAGTGGTGAGGAAGCCTACTCGCTGGCGATGGTGGCCGAGCGTAGTCTGCAAGCCCATGGCCGCGCTGCGCGCGACTACGGGGTCTGGGCGACCGACATCAGTGCGCGGGCCCTGGAGCAGGGTAGGCAGGCTCGTTATGCCCAGAGCCGCATGACCCAGTTGCAAGTCCCCGAGCGTGATACCTGGCTGCGCCCGCTGGAGGATGGCAGCTATGAGGTAGTCGCCAATCTGCGCGAACGGGTGTGCTTCAGTCGGTTGAATATTCTTGAACTTGCCCAGGCTCCGATCCGGGACCTGGACGTCATCTTTTGTCAGAACCTGCTCATCTATTTCCGCCGTTGGCGTCGGCGCGACCTGCTCAACCTGATGGCCCGGCGCTTGGCTCCGGGCGGCATGCTGGTGATCGGATTGGGTGAGATCGTGGACTGGAACAATCCCCTGCTCGAGCGGGTACCCGATGACCGGGTACAGGCCTATGTGCGCCGGGATGGTATGGAATCTCTGGAGTGAATATGGCTGATCGGCATGATTATGTCGCCCTCGACTGGGTCAAAGGCGAAATTTCCGAGACGCTTAACCAGGCCCGCCAGGCCCTGGAAGCCTTTGTCGAGACGCCTGAGGATTCTACGCGTCTGCGCTTTTGCCTGACCTATATTCATCAGGTCCATGGCACCTTGCAGATGGTCGAGTTTTACGGTGCGGCGCTGCTGGCCGAGGAAATGGAAAAGCTGGCCCAGGCGCTGATGAGTGGTGTGGCCAGACGTGATGGCGAGGCGCTTGATGTCCTGATGCAGGCCATCCTGCAAATGCCGACCTATCTGGACCGTGTCCAAAGTGGTCGGCGTGACCTGCCATTGGTGCTGCTGCCGTTGCTCAATGACATGCGCACGGCGCGGGGCGAGAAACTGTTGTCGGAAAATGCCCTGTTCAGCCCGGAAATCGAGGTGGCCGGACAAGCCGAATCGTCCAGCGCCGAGGTGTTTGATGCCGGCGCGGTGCGCCAGTTGCGCAAGTTGCGTCAGGCGCTGCAGATGTTGCAGGCCAATATCATTCGTGAGCAGGACATGCCATCCAGTTGCCAGCAACTGGGCAAGGTTTTTGCCAGGCTGGAAATACTGTGTCGTGGCCGTCCGCACGCCGAGCTATGGACCATCTTTGCCGGGCTGGCCGAGGGCCTGGAGTACGGCAGCATCGACAACGGCGCCTCGGTGCGTCAGCTTCTGCGTCAGGCTGACCGCGAATTGCGTCAGTTGCAGGATCAGGCCAGTGAGCCTGAATTGCCGCCACCGCCGCCGGAGCTGATTCGCAATCTGCTGTTCTACGTGGCCAAGAGTCCGGGCGGCAGCCCGCGTCTGGATGCGCTCAAACAGCGCTATCAGTTGCAGGCCTTATTGAGTGATGCCGACCGCGCGGCCCAGGCCAGCGGCAGTCGGCTGGTAGGGCCGGATCGCAGTGCACTGCATTCGGTGGTGTTGGCGCTCAACGAAGAACTGCTGCAGGTCAAGGATCAGCTTGATCTGTTTGTCCGTGGTGATCGTAGCCAGCCGGATACGCTGGCCGGACTGCTGCCGACCATGAAACAGATCGCCGATACCCTGGCCATGCTCGGCCTGGGGCAGCCGCGCCGGGTGCTGGGTGAGCAGATCGAGCGTCTGCAGCAACTGGTAGGCGGGTCGGCTGAGATCAATGATACGGCCTTGATGGATGTCGCTGGTGGGTTACTGTTTGTCGAAGCCAGCTTGCAGGGTATTGCCGGCCTGGAGCGACAGGATGGCAGCGATGCGGCAACGGGTGAAGAGGCACACCGCTTGGCGGTGGCCAGAGACATGCTGCATGTCCAGCAGCAGGTGGTGACAGAGGCGCGCAACGCTCTGGAGCAGACTCGTGAGGCGATCAATGCCTTTATCGCCAACCAGTGGGATCATGCACATCTGGCCCCGGTCGATGATTTGCTCAACAGCATTCGTGGTGGTCTGGCCATGTTGCCGCTGGAGCGTGCAGCCCAGGCGATAGCGCTGTGTCGGCGTTATATCAACGAGCGGTTGCTGGCTGAGCGACGGATTCCGGACTGGGTTTCGCTGGATGCCCTAGCTGATGTGATCACCAGCATCGACTATTACCTGGAGCGGCTGGCTGAAGACGATACCGAACGCAGTGACGGTATTCTCGCCGTGGCTGAAGAACGGTTGAAGAGTCTGGGCTTTGATCCGGCTGCGCCGTTCGAACCGCAGGCCGAACCGGAAACTCCACAGGCCGAGGCTGAGCCGGTCAGCAGCGCAGTGCCCGAGTCCGAGCCTGACGAGCAGGACGACGAGCTGGACGCCGAACTGGTGGAAATCTTCGTCGAAGAAGCTGGCGAGGTACTTGAGACTCTGGCCGAGTTCACGCCGCAATGGCAGGCCGACCCCGAAGATCGCAAGCCCCTGGCTGAGGTCCGACGGGCGTTCCACACCCTCAAGGGCAGTGGGCGGATGGTCAAGGCGACGATCCTGGCCGAGCTGGCCTGGTCGGTTGAGAACATGCTCAACCGGGTGATCGACCGCAGTATCGAACTCGGCGATGAGGTCTTCCAGGTAGTTAACGCCGTGCGCGCATTGATGCCGCAACTGGTCGAGGACTTCGCTGGCGGCGTTCAGCAGGCGCTTCCTGAGGTAAGCCGCTTGAGCGCCTGGGCCGATGCCTTGTCGCAAGGCGAAACCGGGGTTGAACTGTACTCATCTGAGTCCATGGCGGCGGTTGAGTCTGAGTCGCAGGCTGAAATGCTCACAGAGTCGCTGCCTGATCCGTTGCCAGTGATTGAGAGCGAAGAGCTTGAGCTGACCGACAGGGTGGAGACAGCCGGTGATGGGGATGAGCTGCCGGTTATCGAGTTTGACAGCGAGCCCGAGCCCGAAGCTGAGTCCGCTGTGGCGCAACTGCCCGCGGATGAGTCGTCGGGCATGGACCCGATCCTGCTGGAAATCTTTCGCAACGAGGCGCAGGCCCACCTGGAGCAGGTCGAGAGCTTTGTCGCTCAGTGCGCCCAAGGCTTGCCGCGTCCGGCCAGTGATGCCCTGCAGCGCGCCCTGCACACCCTCAAGGGCAGCGCTCATATGGCGGGTATCCAGCCGATTGCCCAATTGGCGACTCCGCTGGAAAAACTGATCAAGGACTTCAAGGCCAATCTGGTTCCGGTTGAACAGCCGCTGGTGGAACTGTTGTGTGATGCGCTGGCGCTGATCCGGGTCGGTATTGCGCAACTGGATCACGCCCCGCAACAGCCGATTGCCGGCACCGAGGCGTTGCTGGTCCGGGTCAGGGAGCTACACGAACAGGGCATGAAAGCCCGCGACGCCAGCCGCGCCGACCTGGAAAGTGGCCGGGCCGATGCTGGGCTGCTGTCAATTTTCCTCACCGAAGGGGTTGAGTTGCTGCTGGATGCCGGTGACCAGTTGCAGGCCGATCCGCACAGCATCGACAGTCAGGCCCTGGTCGGCAGCCTCCGGGCGTTGGGTGAGGTGGCCGGAGAGGTCGATCTGGAAGCGATCGAGCAGCTATGTCAGGCGCTTGAGGATGTACATGGGGCGCTGTATAGCGGGCAACTGACGCAAGAGCAGGTTGACTGGCCGGTGCTGGCCGAGGCGCACGAGCGCTTGATCACCATGATGGATCAGGTCGCCGCGCATCAGCACGTGGCCTCGGCGCAGGCCGAGATCGAAGCCTTGCAGGGGCTGCTGCGTTCGGCGCGCCCGGAGCCGGCGATGCCCCTGGGGAATGCCTGGCACCCGGAGCAGGCCGGTACTGATCCGGAGCTGGTCGAGATCTTCCTTGAGGAAGCGCAGGAAATCATCGACAGCGCCGCTGCCAGCTTGCAGCAGTGGCTGGCCGACACTGACAACACCCTGGCGGTGGAAGCCCTGCAGCGTGATCTGCACACGCTCAAGGGTGGTGCGCGCATGGCCGAAATTCGCCCGGTGGGTGATCTGGCGCACGAACTGGAGTATCTCTACGAAGGGTTGGGTAACCAGCGTTACCAGCCTAGTGCCGGGCTGGCCGATCTGCTGCACGCCTGCCATGACAGTCTGGCGGAAATGGTTGAAGGCGTGGTTGCCAATCGGGCGATTGACGATGGTCAGGCGCTGATTGCCTGCATTCGTGCGTTCCGCGTTGACCCGGAGCAGCCGCCCAGACTGCCCGAACAATCGCGTGCAGCTGCTCCGTCGGCCAAACCCAGCGAGCCGGTGCCAGTTGCGCCAGCCCCGGCACCGAGCTTGCCGGGCATGTTGCAGATGTTCCTCGAGGAAGGCCGCGATCTGTTGCTGCCGTGCGATGAACTGTTGGCCCGGCGCGACGAATCGGCAGCCAGTCAGGAGCTGTCGCACCGACTGCAAACCTTCAAGGGCAGTGCCCGTCTGGCCGGCCAGCATACTCTGGCCGAGCAGGCTAAGGGCCTGGAGCAGGCTTTGAGTGGCGGCGCCAGTGACGAGTCGCTGTATCAGGCGCTGGCGCAATTGCAAAATGGCCTGGAACTGCTGGCCGGACAGGACGAAGAGCCGGCGCCGGTGGTATGGACTCCGATGCCTGTCGAGCCTGCACCGGCTGCGGCGTTGCCGACGGTTGCTGAGCCCGAACAGCCAACCCTGGCAGAGGTCAAGGCACTGCTGCGCCAGGCCATGGAGGCCGGTGAGCCGGCTCAGAGTAACGGCAGTCGTGGCGGCGCCCAGGAAAGTGTCAAGGTCTCGGCCAGCCTGCTTGAGGAGTTGGTCAACCTGGCCGGTGAAACCTCGATCTTTCGTGGCCGGATCGAACAGCAGGTCAATGACCTGAGCCAGACCTTGGGCGATGTGGAAAGTACCATCGAGCGGGTACGTGACCAGCTCCGGCGTCTGGACATGGAAACCCAGGCGCAGATTCTATCCCGTCACCATGAGGAAACCGGCCAGGATTACGATGAATTCGACCCGCTGGAGATGGACCGTTACTCGCAGCTCCAGCAATTGTCGCGCTCGTTGTTCGAGTCGGCTTCCGACTTGCTCGACCTGAAGGAAACTCTGGCTAGCCGTGCGCGAGATGCCGAAACCCTGCTGATGCAGCAGGCCCGGGTCAATACCGAGCTGCAGGAAGGCCTCATGCGTACTCGCATGGTGCCATTCGACCGGCTGCTGCCGCGTTTGCGCAGGGTTGTGCGCCAGGTGTCCTCTGAGCTGGGCAAGCAGGTCGAGCTGCAGGTCGACAATGCCGAAGGCGAAATGGATCGCAGCGTTCTGGAACGGATGATTGGTCCGCTTGAGCACATGCTGCGCAACGCCATCGACCACGGCATTGAGTTGCCCGGCAAGCGTCTGGAGAGCGGCAAGCCCGAACAGGGGCAGATCGCCCTGGATTTGCGCCGCGAGGGTGGTGATATCGTCCTGACCCTGGCTGATGATGGTGCCGGTATCCGGCTTGAGGCGGTGCGCCAGAAAGCCATTGAGCGCGGTCTGATGGATGCCGATGCCGACCTCAGCGATCAGGAAGTGCTGCAGTTTATTCTGGAGGCGGGCTTTTCGACTGCCGAGCAGGTGACCCAGATTTCCGGCCGCGGGGTCGGCATGGATGTGGTCAATGCCGAGGTCAAGCAACTGGGTGGCAGCATGCTGCTGGCAACCGAGCCGGGCCAGGGCACGACCTTTACCATTCGTCTGCCGTTTACCGTATCGGTCAACCGTGCGCTGATGGTGTATTCGGGTGAAGACCTGTATGCCATTCCGCTTAACACTGTAGAGGGTATCGTGCGGGTCTCCGGCTATGAACTGGAGGCCTATTACGCTCCGGATGCGCCGCCGTTCGAATATGCCGGCAAGCGCTATGACCTGCGCTACCTGGGGGATCTGCTGGTAACCGGCCAGCAACCCAAATTGAGCGGCCACAGCCTGCCGTTGCCGGTGATCCTGGTACGCAGTGCCGAGCACAGTGTGGCGGTTCAGGTCGACGCGCTGGCTGGCTCGCGCGAGATCGTGGTAAAGGGGCTGGGCAAACAGTTCGCCGTGGTGCCAGGGATCTCCGGCGCCACCATTCTGGGTGACGGCCGGGTCGTGGTGATTCTTGACCTGTTGGCGGTGATCCGTGCCCAGCAGGCCCACTCTCAACTGCATCCGCTTGTTGCGCAGGACGCCGATGAACTGATTGAGGAGCGTCCAACGCTGGTCATGGTGGTAGATGACTCGATCACCGTGCGCAAAGTTACTTCGCGTCTGCTGGAGCGGCACGGAATGGAGGCGGTAACCGCCAAGGACGGGGTCGAGGCCATCGCCAAATTGCAGGAAATTCAACCGGATTTGGTGCTGTTGGATATCGAGATGCCGCGTATGGATGGCTTTGAGGTTGCTACTTTGATCCGCCACGACGAGCGCCTGCGGGACCTGCCGATCATTATGATCACCTCGCGTACCGGGGAGAAACACCGCGAGCGGGCACTGTCGATCGGGGTCAATGATTATCTCGGCAAACCCTATCAGGAAGCGCAATTGCTCGAACGGATCGAAGCGCTGGTCGCCGAACGTGGCTGATAGCGCCGGGCGCATTGCTCTGCTGGTCAGCCAGGAGCGACGGCGTCAGCATTTGTACCAGAGCCTGAGCAGTTTCGGCTATCAGGTGGTGTTTGCCGAACCGCCGGCCCAGCTCGCACGGCGGGCGTTGCAGCAGGTGGCGACCGATGCCTGGCTGGTCGAGCTGGCCGACGAGTCGCCCTTGGCAGACTGGTTGCTGGAGTACAGCCAGGTGCCGGTGCTGTTTGGCGCTGGCGAGATCCCCGAATCTGACAGTGACGATTATCGGCGCTGGCTACGCCGCCTGTATGGCAAGCTGTTGCCGCTGCTGGGGCCACCGCCAGGCGGAACGCCGGCCTGCCTCAGCATGTTGCCCACGGCTCCGGTTGGAGACAATGCCCGCTGCGTCTGGGTGTTGGGGGCTTCGCTCGGCGGGCCGGCGGCGGTCAAGAGCTTCCTTGATGCCTTGCCGGCTGACCTGCCGATCGCTTTCATCTATGCCCAGCATATTGACCCGGCGTTTGAGCAGCAGTTGCCGCAAATCCTTGGCCGGCATAATCGCTGGCGGATTATCAACTGTCGCCAGGGTGCCCGGTTGCATGATGGCGAGGTCTTGGTGGCACCGATTGGCCGGCGTCTGCGTTTTGGCCCGGGAGGGCATCTGCGTCTGCTCGATGAACCCTGGCCTGGCCCCTATCAGCCCTCGATTGAGGCCCTGCTGGATGAGGTGGCGGCCAGTTTTTCTCCCGCCTGTGGAGCGATCATCTTCAGTGGCATGGGTGAAGATGGCGTAGCCGCTTGCGGTCGTCTGCGTCAGCAAGGCGTCGAGGTTTGGACCCAAAGTGCCGAGACGGCAGCTTGCGCGACCATGCCCGGAGCGGTTCAGCAGGCGGGTTTCAGTCATTTTCACGGCTCCCCGGTGGAGCTGGCCAGTGCATTGCAGCGCTGGTTGCAACAGGAATGGCCGCTGGCCCTGTAGCCGGCGCTCACCAACCCAGGAGGACAGTCCGCATGGCGGATGCGCTGGAAAGTCTCAATGGTTTGATCGTGCCGCTGGCCGAACAACCTCTGCTGTTACCCAACGTTGCCGTGGCCGAACTGGTCGGCTATCGGCTTACCCAGCCTGCCGAACAGGGGCCTGACTGGTTTCTTGGCTGGACTCGCTGGCGTGAGCAGCAGGTACCGCTGATCGATCCGGAGCGGCTGCTGCAGCAGAAGCCGCTGACAACCGAGCGCCCAGCTCCCCGGGTGCTGGTGCTCAACGCCCTGGGTCGCCATGCCGGGCTGGGTTTCATCGGCCTGCGAGTGTACGGTATCCCCCGCTCGCGCAAGGTTCTGCGCGGCGAGATTGAAACTGCCGGGCCGGCCAGCACCTATGTCCAGCAGCCAGTCCATCTGGCCGAAGAAAGTCAGGCGTTGTTAATTCCTGACCTGCTGGCCATCGAGCAGTCGTTGGTCGAGGCCGGGCTGGTCAACGCGCGGGCCTGAGCCCGCGCCTTATAGCGGGAAGCTCAGGCGTGCCTCGGTGCCGCCGCCGCTGCGGTTGAGCAACTGTACAGTGGCGCCATGGTTGTCGGCGATGCGCTTGACGATGGCTAGCCCCAGGCCGGTGCCGGTGGTCGAGCGCGCCCGGTCGCCGCGAATGAAGGGCGTAAACAACGCCTCGCTCTCGCTCGGATCGATCCCCGGCCCGCGGTCGAGCACACTGACCACCAGATAGGGCTGGGCGGCGGCTCGGGTCACGTAGGTACAGATTTCCACGCCACTGCCGGCACCATGATTGAGCGCGTTTTCGATCAGGTTGGTCATGACCCGCTTGATCGACAGACGTCGGAAGTTGAACTCCGGCACTGGCTCCAGGCACAGGCGTACTCGTTCCTCGCCAGTGTTCAGCGGAGCTACCACCTCACGGATTACTTCATTGATGTCGCCGGGCTCGAGAGCTTCGTCACTGCCGTCGCGGATATAGGCCATGAACTGGTCAAGAATTGCGTCCATGTCCTCGATGTCGCGGATCATTCCGTCGGTCAGTTCCGGCTCGGCACTGGACAGCAATTCGGTAGACAGGCGCATGCGGGTCAGGGGCGTGCGCAGGTCATGGGAGACCCCGGCCAGCAGCAGGGCGCGGTCGCGGTTGGCCTGTTCGACGTCCTGGGCCATCTGGTTGAAGGCGCGGTAGACCTCGGCCATTTCTGCCGGTCCACCGGTATCGAGCAGTCGCACGCTGTGACCCTGGCCGATGCGCCGGGCGGCGAACTCCAGAGCTTTGAGCGGCTGGTTGAGCTGGCGGACGAAAATCCAGGCGGCAGCGGTCGACAGCATGCCGATCAGCAGCAACCAGGTGACCACCAGCCAGACGCGTTGTCCACGTAGCGGATGGGCATACAGCGGCAGGCGTAGCCATTGTTCTTCGTAGCCGGGCTGATGAACCCAGATCGCCGGATCATCCTGAATCCGCACCCGGACCTCGGTACGGTCGCCCAGCTCATCGCGCAGCTGGTTGGTGAAAATGCCGGAGTAGGGCCAGTGAACCTCGCCGCGTGGGACCTGGTCCTGGTGCACCAGACGAATGCCGGTCAGCTCCTGGATATCTGCCCGGGCCTGTGGGTCGCAGCTCCAGTAGGCGCGTACCAGCATGGCCGCGCCATGGCTGTACTGGCGGTCGACCAGCAGGTCTTCGTTGCTCAGCAGGTAGACCATGGTCAGCACCTTGGAAAACAGGGTGACCAGCAGAACCAGCAAAATAGTGCGGGCAAAGAAACTGCGCGGCAGCAGGGGGTGCCAGCCCGGGCCGCCTTTCACGAATGCTTGCCGTCCGGTACGAATACGTAGCCGACACCCCAGACCGTCTGGATATAGCGCGGCTTGGAAGGATCGGGTTCGAGCATGCGCCGCAGGCGCGAGATCTGCACGTCGATCGAGCGCTCCAGTGCATCCCATTCGCGGCCGCGGGCCAGTTGCATCAGCTTGTCGCGGGTCAACGGCTCACGCGGGTGCTGGACCAGCGCCTTGAGCACGGCGAACTCACCGGTGGTCAGCATGTGCACTTCATTGCCGCGTTTGAGTTCGCGGGTTGCCAGGCTGAGGATGAATTCGCCGAAGGTTACTTCGTCATCCTCGGTGCCCGGGGCACCTGGCACCTGTGGGGCCTGACGGCGCAGCACGGCCTTGATCCGGGCCACCAGTTCGCGCGGATTGAAAGGCTTGGGCAGGTAGTCGTCGGCACCCATTTCCAGGCCCTGAATACGGCTGGTCTCATCACCTTTGGCGGTCAGCATGATGATCGGGGTGGTGTTCTCCTGATCGCGCAGGCGCTTGCAGGCGCTCAGGCCGTCCTCGCCGGGCAGCATCAGGTCGAGCACAATCAGCGCATAGATCTCGCGGGCCAGCAGGCGGTCCATTTGCTCGGTGTTTTCCACTGCCCGGACTCGGTAGCCCTGCTCGGAAAGGTAGCGTTCGAGCAGGCGCCGCAGGCGCACATCGTCATCGACAATCAGTATCTTTTCGCCTTCGCTGGTCATGATCTCTTGCCCTGGTTGAAATGCCCTTATTGTGGCTGAAGCCCAACAATGGCGGTGTTCGGCCATTGTTACAAGAGGTTTCTCCTGTGCTTTCAGCGGCTTGCCGATCCCGGCAGGCTGGCGTCGCAAGCGGCGCTGACTCGGTTATACTGCGCGGCTTGTAATACACCAAGTGGATTTGCCCATGGATAGTATCGCCTCGCGGATTGCCGCGGAATTGACGGTTCGCCCGGAACAGGTGGCGGCCACCGTCGCGCTGATCGACGAGGGCGCCAGTGTGCCCTTCATCGCCCGTTACCGGAAAGAGGTTACCGGTAGCCTGGATGACACCCAGTTGCGTTATCTGGAAGAGCGCCTGCGTTATCTGCGAGAGATGGAAGACCGGCGCCAGAGTATCCTTGCCAGCATCGCCGAACAGGGCAAGCTGAGCCCGGAGCTGGAGCGCGATATCCGCGAGGCCGATACCAAGACCCGGCTGGAAGATCTCTATCTGCCATACAAGCCCAAGCGCCGGACCAAGGGCCAGATCGCTCTGGAGGCGGGGCTCGGGCCGTTGGCCGAGCAGTTGTATGCCGATCCGACGCTGGAGCCGGAGACGTTGGCAGCCGGGTTTGTCGATGCTGACAAGGGCGTGGCTGACGTCAAGGCTGCTCTGGATGGGGCCAAGTACATCCTCATGGAGCGCTTCAGTGAAGACGCCAATCTGCTTGAACGGCTGCGCCGCACACTCAAGCAGGACGGTCGGGTGGTGTCGCGGCTGGTACCCGGCAAGGAAACCGAGGGCGCCAAGTTTCGCGACTATTTCGAATACGATGAGCCGCTGGCCAAGGTGCCCTCGCACCGAGCGCTGGCGATTCTGCGCGGGCGCAATGAAGGCATTCTCAGCATTAGTCTGGAGCTGGGTGAGGCGGATCCGACTCCAGGTGCCAGTCATCCCTGTGAAGGGTTGATCGCTGAGGCGGTCAATATCAGCAACCAGGGCCGCGCTGCAGACAAGTGGCTGGCCGAGGTGGTGCGCTGGACCTGGCGGGTGAAGCTGCTGGGTCATCTGGAAACCGAACTGCTCGGTGATCTGCGTGAGATGGCCGAGGATGAGGCGATCCGGGTGTTTGCCAGCAACCTCAAGGACTTGCTGCTGGCCGCGCCGGCCGGCCAACGGGTGACCCTGGCGCTGGACCCGGGGCTGCGTACCGGGGTCAAGGCGGTGGTGGTGGATGCCACCGGCAAGCTGGTTGATCACGTCACCATCTTCCCCCATGCGCCGCGCAATCAGTGGGATCAGTCGCTGGCGGTACTCGGGGCGCTGTGCCAGAAGCATCAGGTCGACCTGATCGCTATCGGCAACGGCACCGCCTCGCGCGAGACCGACAAGCTGGCTGGCGACCTGCTGCGCCAGCACCCGCAACTCAAGCTGACCAAGATCATGGTGTCTGAAGCGGGCGCTTCGGTGTATTCGGCCTCGGAACTGGCTGCGCGGGAATTCCCGGATCTGGATGTGACCTACCGTGGCGCGGTGTCGATCGGCCGACGTCTTCAGGACCCGTTGGCTGAACTGGTGAAAATCGAACCGAAGTCCATCGGTGTTGGCCAATACCAGCACGATGTCTCGCAGGTAAAACTGGCGCGTAGCCTGGATGCGGTGGTCGAGGACTGCGTGAACGCGGTCGGGGTCGATCTTAATACCGCGTCGGCACCGCTGCTGACCCGGGTGTCCGGGCTCAACCCGACCATCGCCCAGAACATCGTCGAGTACCGTAACCAGCACGGTGCTTTCCGCAGTCGCCGTGAACTGCTCAAGGTCAGCCGCCTGGGCGACAAGACCTTCGAGCAGGCCGCCGGCTTCTTGCGGGTCATGAATGGCGACGACCCGCTCGATGCCTCGGCCGTGCACCCGGAGGCCTATCCGTTGGTCGAGCGCATCGCCGCCGACACCGGTCGGGATATCCGCAGCCTGATTGGTGACTCGACGTTCCTGCGCAAACTTGAACCGGCGCGCTTCACCGACGAGCGCTTCGGGGTGCCGACCATCACCGACATTCTCAAGGAGCTGGACAAGCCCGGCCGTGATCCGCGTCCGGAGTTCAAGGCGGCGGCGTTCCAGGACGGGGTAGAGACCCTGGCTGACCTGAAGCCGGGCATGACTCTGGAAGGTGTGGTGACCAATGTGGCCAACTTCGGCGCCTTCGTCGATATCGGTGTGCATCAGGATGGTCTGGTGCATATCTCGATGCTCTCGCATCAGTTCGTCAAGGACCCGCGTGAGGTGGTCAAGGCTGGCGATATCGTCAAGGTCAAGGTGCTGGAGGTGGATATCCCCCGTCAGCGCATCAGCCTGACCATGCGTATGGATGATCAGCCTGGCGCTGCCGTCAGTGCTGGCCGTGGCGGTGAGCGCCCGGCTGATCGTGCCAATTCCCGGTCTGGTGCACGTCAGCCGAACAAAGCCACTGGCCCGCGCGAACAGGGCGGTGCTACCTTTGCCAATCTGTTTGCCAATGCCAAGAACCTGAAGAAGCGCTGACCATGGTTGATCATCCCGCCCTCAAGAGCTTTGCCGAAAACCGCATGAGCGACTTTACTCGTCTGATTGGCCTGGAGTTCCGCCATATCAGCACGGGTGAGTGCCACTTGTATCTGGATATCGACCAGCGGCATTTCAACTCCACCGGGCGGGTACATGGCGGGGTGGTGTTCACTCTGCTTGATTCGGCCATGGGTGCGGCGGCCTTCAGCGTGCTGGAGCCCGATGAGGTCACGGCCACGGTTGAGTGCAAGATCAACTACACCCGGGCGGTGACCGGCGGCACGCTGGATGGGCGCGGCAAGGTGGTCCATGCCGGCACCCGCACGGTGGTGGTTGATGGTGAGGTCTGGCAGGACGGTGTACTGGTGGCCAAGGCCCTGGGCACCTTTGCGCGGATCTGAAATCGCTATACTGATGGAACGTCCGGGTGGCCTGTTATAGCCTCCGGATCTCTGCCGCTTAAGGAGTGACGACCTTGTCACCACAGTTCAATGCTCGACTCGACCTGTTGTCCCAGCCCGCACATCGTCAGCGTTTGCGCGATTGCCAGCATGGTATCGAAAAGGAAAGTCTGCGGATCAGTGTTGATGGGCGCCTGGCCCAGACCCCGCATCCTCTTGGCCTGGGCTCGGCACTGACCCATCCGAGCATTACCACCGACTATTCCGAAGCTCTTTTGGAGTTGATCACGCCGGTCCACAGCCGGATCGAAACACTGTTCGAGAGCCTGGATGCCGTGCACCGTTTCACCTACAGCCAGTTGGGTGACGAGTTGCTGTGGACTGAGTCCATGCCCTGTTGGTTGCCGGAAACCGACGCCGAGATTCCGATTGCCTGGTACGGCACCTCCAACATCGGCACGCTCAAACACGTCTATCGCCGTGGTCTGGCGATTCGTTACGGCAAGGCCATGCAGTGTATCGCTGGGATTCACTACAATTTTTCGCTGCCGCCGCAATTGTGGGCGCTGCTGCAGGAGCACGATGGCAGCCCGCTGTCGGCCCGCGACTACCAGTCCGAGCGTTATGTCGGGCTGATTCGTAATTTCCGCCGTTACGCCTGGTTGTTGATGTATCTGTTCGGCGCATCGCCGGCGTTATGCGCAAGCTTTCTCCAGGGTCGGGACCACAAGCTGGAGCAGCTTGGCGACAAGAGCCTGTATCTACCCTACGCTACCAGCCTGCGGATGAGTGACCTGGGCTACAACAACAATGCCCAGTCGGGGCTGAATGTCTGCTACAACAGCCTGGATAGCTACATCAACAGCATGCTACAGGCCATCAGCCTGCCCTATGCGCCTTATGCCGCGCTGGGCACCCACGACAGCCAGGGCCAGTGGCAGCAACTGAACACCAATCTGCTGCAGATCGAAAACGAGTTCTATAGCCCGATTCGGCCCAAGCGGGTGACCCACAGCGGCGAGAAGCCGGTACATGCTCTGGCCAGTCGCGGGGTGGAGTATGTCGAGGTCCGCTGCATGGATATCGATCCCTTCACGCCGCTGGGAATTGAGCCGGCCACCGCCCGCTTCCTCGACAGTTTCCTGCTCTATTGCGCATTGGAAGACAGCCCCTTTATGGACAGTCAGGCCTGCGACGAGGCTGCCAGCAACTTTGCCCTGTCGGTCAAGCGTGGCCGCGAGCCGGGGCTGATGCTGGGTCGAGGGGGAGCCGGGGCGGAGCTCAGGCACTGGGGGCTGGAACTGCTGGAGTCCATCGAGCGTTGCGCCCGGCTGCTCGACCAGACGCATCAGACCCAGGCCTACAGTGAAGCTCTGAGCGTGCAGCAGGCCAAGCTGCATGATCCGGCATTGACGCCTTCGGCCCGGGTGTTGGCAGCCATTGAGCAGCATGGCAACAGCTTCTTCCGCTTTGCCCTGGCCCAATCACAGGCGCATCAGGCCTATTTTCTTGAACATCCGCTGGAGCCTGAGCAGCAGCGCGCTTTCCAGGCCCAGGCCGACAGCTCGCAGGCCGAGCAGGCGGCGCTGGAAGCCGCCGATGATGTCGACTTCGATACCTTCGTTGCCCGCTATCTGGCCCAGCAGCCACAGGATCAGGCGCTGCGCGCCTGAGTCACGGGCCGCCCTCCGGAGGGTTACTGGGTAATCAGATTGGTAAACAGCAGGTCATCGACCAGCGCTTGGCCCTCTTCCTCTTCCAGGGTCTGGCGCACCACCGCCAGCGCCTCAAGCCGCAGTGCCTCGCGTGCTTCCAGTCCGCTCAGGCTGTCCTGGCTCTGGCGGCTGAACAGGCTGACCAGTGCATTGCGGATCAGCGGATCGTGGTACTGGATCCGCGCGACCGCCGCCGGATCGTTGGTACGCAGTGCCACATCCACCTTCAGGTAGCGGATACGCGGGCCGCTGTCGGTCAGTGTGCCGATGAACGAAGGGCTGAGTTCGACGTACTGCGGATCAGACGCCTGCGCTGCCAGAGGTAGTGACAGGATCAGAGCCAGGGTCAGAAAAACGGATCGCATAAGCTGAAGCACTCCTTGGGTTTGGTAAAGGATAGCCGAGCCGCGGTTCCAGGCCAAACCGCAAGCGGGTACGGCGTTATGGCTGGCAATCACTCCGGGGCATGGTGATTGACCAGAGGCTGGCAGTTGCGACTAGACTGGCGAAAACTGAACAACAGGGAGCTCCCCATGAAAGCGGTATTGTGCAAAGCCTATGGACCGGCCAGCAGCCTGGTGCTGGAAGAAACCACCGATCCGGTGGCCAAACCCAACGATGTGGTGATTGACATCCATGCTGCCGGGGTCAACTTCCCTGACACCCTGATCATTGAAGGCAAGTATCAGGTCAAGCCGCCATTCCCGTTCTCACCGGGTGGCGAAGCTGCGGGTGTGGTATCCAGCGTTGGCGAGAAGGTCAAGCACCTCAAGCCGGGCGATCGGGTCATGGCCCTGACCGGCTTTGGCAGCTTCGCCGAGAAGATCGCGGTCGACGCCATGCGCGTGCTGCCGATGCCCGACGATATGGACTATATCACCGCCGCCGGCTTCAGCATGACCTACGGCACCTCGATGCATGCGCTCAAGCAGCGTGGCGAGCTCAAGCCTGGTGAAACCCTGCTGGTGCTGGGCGCTTCCGGTGGTGTCGGCCTGGCTGCCGTCGAGATCGGCAAGGCCATGGGTGCACGGGTGATCGCGGCGGCCTCCAGCGACGAGAAACTGGAAGTGGCCAAGGCCGCCGGTGCCGATGAACTGATCAACTACGCTGACGGCGAGCTGAAGGAAAAGGTCAAGGCGCTGACCAAGGGTCAGGGTGCCGATGTGATCTATGATCCGGTCGGTGGCGATCTGTTCGACCAGTCGCTGCGCTGCATCAACTGGAATGGCCGTCTGCTGGTGATCGGGTTTGCCAGTGGCCGGATTCCGGAAATGCCGGCCAACCTGCCTCTGCTCAAGGGTGCAGCGGTGGTCGGGGTGTTCTGGGGGGCATTTGCCGCCCGCCAGCCGCAGGACAACCTGGCCAACTTCCAGCAACTGTTTGCCTGGTACAGCGAAGGCAAGCTCAAGCCGCTGGTGTCCCAGACCTATGAGCTGAATCAGTATGAAGATGCTCTGGCTATGCTGAGTTCGCGCAAGGCGGTCGGCAAGGTCGTGATCAAGACCCGCTAAAGCGGGCCGGCTGCAGGCTGAAAGCACCTGACTTTCAGCCTGCAGCCTGTCTCTGCGGCTTTCAACTGGCGCCCGGGTAGCCCTGTTGGCGCCAGGCCTCGTAAACCAGTACCGCGGCACTGTTGGACAGGTTGAGGCTGCGGCTGTTCTCGCGCATCGGAATCCGCAATACCTGATCGGCCGGCAGGCTTTCACGTATCTCGACCGGCAGGCCACGGCTTTCCGGGCCGAACAGGAACATGTCCCCCGGCTGATAGCTGACCTCGCTGAACCAGCGGCTACCCTTGGTGCTCAGAGCAAACACTCGGCCCGGGCGCACGGCGGCCAGGCAACTGTCCAGATCGGGGTGCACCTGCAACGCGGCAAACTCGTGATAGTCCAGGCCGGCGCGGCGCAGGCGCTTGTCATCCAGCTCAAACCCCAGCGGCTCGATCAGGTGCAACTGGCAGCCGGTGTTGGCGCACAGCCGGATGATGTTGCCGGTGTTCGGTGGAATCTCGGGTTCAAGCAGGGCGATATGGAACATGGTAGGCGTGGTTCGTTGCAAAGTCGTGCGCCAGTTTAGGGTCTGTTGCCATTTCCTCACAACCGCGCCCGCAGGTACCAGCCACAGATTTTTTCATCCCGGGTATTGCTTGTCGGCGTACGGCGACTTAGCATGTTTGAAATATCAAACAATCATGTTGTAAATGCATTACGCCTTAGCCGGCGTCCAATCGCGAGGATCTCCCGTCATGGAACTGCACTGTCCCGAGCTGTTTCGTCAGCAAGCCTACCTTGATGGTCATTGGTGCGAGGCCGACACCGGTGCCCGTACCGAGATCCATAACCCGGCTACCGGCGAGCGCCTGGGCAGTGTGCCGAATATGGGTGCCGAAGAAACCCGTCGGGCGATTGCGGCCGCCCAGGCGGCGCAGCCGGCCTGGCGGGCCAAGACCGCCAAGGAGCGGGCGGCAGTGCTGCGCAAGTGGCACGATCTGATGATGCAGCATCAGGAAGACCTGGCCCGGATCATGACCGCTGAGCAGGGCAAGCCGCTGACCGAGGCGCGTGGTGAAATTGCCTACGCGGCGTCGTTTCTCGAGTGGTTCGCCGAGGAAGGCAAGCGAATTTATGGTGACGTGATTCCCGGCCATCAGCCGGACAAGCGCATCCTGGTGCAGAAAGAGCCGATTGGAGTAACGGCGGCCATCACGCCGTGGAACTTCCCTGCTGCGATGATTACTCGCAAGGCTGGCCCGGCGCTGGCTGCCGGCTGCGCCATGGTCCTCAAGCCGGCTCCGCAAACCCCGTTTTCGGCCCTGGCCATGGCCTATCTGGGCGAGCAGGCCGGGCTGCCCGCCGGACTGCTGAGCGTGATCAGCGCCGACGTTGAGCGTTCACGCGCGGTGGGCGCCGAGCTGTGCGCCAACCCAATCGTGCGCAAGCTGTCATTTACCGGCTCGACCGCTGTCGGTATCAAGTTGATGGAGCAGTGTGCGCCGACCCTGAAGAAGCTGTCGCTGGAGCTGGGCGGCAATGCGCCCTTCATTGTATTCGATGACGCCGATCTGGATGCGGCGGTCGAGGGCGCGATGATTTCCAAGTACCGCAATGCCGGCCAGACCTGCGTCTGCGCCAACCGTATCTATGTACAGGACAGCGTGTACGAGGCGTTTGCCGCCAAGCTGAGCGAGGCGGTGGCCAAGCTCAAGGTTGGCAATGGTGCCGAACCGGGAGTGACTACCGGGCCGTTGATCGATGCCAATGCGGTGGCCAAGGTCCAGCGTCACCTCAAGGATGCGACCGACAAGGGCGCCCAGGTGCTGACCGGCGGCAAGCCGCACGCGCTCGGTGGGTTCTTCTTCGAGCCGACCGTGCTGGCCGGGGTCGATGCTTCGATGCTGGTGGCCCGTGAGGAAACCTTCGGCCCGCTGGCGCCGCTGTTCCGCTTCAGTGACGAGGCGGACGTGATCCGTCAGGCCAACGATACCGAGTTTGGCCTGGCGTCCTACTTCTATGCCCGTGATCTGGGCCGGGTATTCCGCGTTGCCGAGGCGCTGGAATACGGCATGGTCGGGATCAATACCGGGCTGATTTCCACCGAGGTGGCGCCGTTCGGTGGCATGAAGGCCTCGGGTCTGGGCCGCGAAGGTTCCAAGTACGGTATCGAGGACTACCTCGAAATCAAGTATCTGTGCCTGGGCGGTATTTGAAGCCGCTCATCAAACCCGAGTAACAGCCAAGGCTGCACGGACTCGATAGCGGTGTTGCCGGACAGCGGTTGCAGACCGTCGATGCCCTGGACGGGCATCGTCGAGCGCCCAGGGATGGGTTCACAGCGTGTCTGCAGCCGCTGTCCGGCAATGCCGCCCGCGCAGATGCCGCCTTTGACTGCCCCCGTCTCCATTCATGAGGTCCGATATGAGCAAGACCAACGACTCCCTGATGCAGCGCCGGCATAACGCCGTCGCCCGTGGTGTGAGCCAGATTCATCCGATTTTCGTCCAGCGTGCGGAAAACGCCACGGTCTGGGATGTCGAAGGACGCCAGTACATCGATTTTGCCGGCGGGATCGCGGTGCTCAATACCGGGCATCGGCATCCCAAGGTGATCGATGCGGTCAAGCGTCAGCTTGAGCAGTTCACCCATACCTGTTTTCAGGTGCTGGCCTATGAGCCCTATGTTGAGCTGTGCGAGAAAATCAATGCCCGGGTCCCCGGCAATTTCGACAAGAAGACCCTGCTGGTGACTACCGGCTCCGAGGCGGTCGAGAATGCGGTGAAGATCGCCCGGGCCGCCACTGGCCGGGCCGGGGTGATCGCTTTCACCGGCGGTTACCATGGCCGCACCATGATGACCCTGTCGATGACTGGCAAGGTGGTGCCGTATTCGGCGGGTATGGGCTTGATGCCGGGTGGTGTGTACCGGGCGCAGTTCCCTTGTCCGCTCCATGGCGTCAGCGAGGACGACGCCATGGCCAGCGTCGAGCGGATTTTCAAGAACGATGCCGAGCCGCGTGACATCGCTGCGATTGTCATCGAGCCGGTGCAGGGCGAGGGTGGTTTCTACGTCGCCAGTCCGGCCTTCATGCAGCGTCTGCGGGCGCTCTGTGATCAGCACGGCATCCTGCTGGTGGCCGATGAGGTGCAGACTGGTGCCGGGCGTACCGGTACCTTCTTCGCCATGGAGCAGATGGGCGTGGTGGCGGATCTGACCACTTTTGCCAAATCGATTGCCGGTGGCTTCCCGGTAGCGGGTGTGTGTGGGCGTGCCGAGGCGATGGATGCGATCGCCCCTGGCGGGCTGGGCGGCACCTATGCCGGTAGCCCGCTGGCCTGCGCGGCGGCGCTGGCGGTTATGGAGGTGTTCGAGGAGGAGAATCTGCTGGCCCGTAGTCAGCGTCTGGGCGAGCTGATGCGTGAGCGTTTGAGTGCGATTGCCGCCGCCGACAAGCGTATTGGCGATGTCCGCGGACTGGGGGCGATGGTCGCCTGCGAGCTGTTTGGCGCTGATGGCAAGCCGGATGCCGAGCTGACCGGTAAGGTGGTGGCCAAGGCCCGGGACAAGGGCCTGATCCTGTTGTCCTGCGGCCAGTACGGCAACGTCATCCGGATTCTGGTGCCGCTGACCGCTACCGATGTGGAGGTACAGGAAGGGCTGGATATCGTCGCTGCCTGTTTCGCGGAGCTGTAGGTTTAGAAGGTCGACAGGCCGCTGGCTTCCATCAGCCGATAGAGCCAGTAGCGCCAGCGTGAGTGATCGGCAAACTCGACATAGGGCAGACTATAGATCTGCCCTTGTTGGTTGTGCCAGTGGCGTTCGAATAGGCGGGCGGCGCGGCTGAGTGCCGGGTGCTCGGCCGGACCGTCGAGCAGCACGCTGGTTTCCGGGTTGAGGTTGTCGAGGTTGCGCCGGGTGAAGTTGGCTGAGCCGCTGAGCAGGGCGGCGCTGCCGTCAGCGCGTCTGAGCAGCAGCCATTTGCGGTGGCACTGCTCGCCATGGGTGGCGCACCAGCGCAGTTCGATACCGGCTCGATGCAGGTCCCAGGCGGCCTGGCGGTTGGGGATTCCGTTCTTCTCGCGGCCAAAGGCGTCGCGGTTGGGGTCGAGCATGACCCGCACCTGTACTCCGCGCTGGTGGGCGGCGATCAACGCCTGGATCATGGGTCGGTGGGACAGGTAGAACACTTCCAGATCAAGCTGCTCGCCGGGCTGAGCGCTGTCGATCAGTTGTAGCAACTGATCACGGATAGCTCCTTCGGTCAGTATCTGGACGGTGGCGTCGCCGTTGATTGGCGTGGCCGCAGGGGGCAGCGGCCAGTCACGGGCCAGTTGCGGTGCGCTGAGGTTGATGATCGCTCGCTCGGTTTCCAGCAGATCGAGCGCTGCCGGGCCGCGAAACACCAGGGCCTGATTGCTATGGCGGCTGCTGCCGTCATGCGGGTTGGCCGAGGTTACCAGGCCGGTCCAGTGCAGGCCTTTGTCGACGACCAGGGTCTTGCGATGGTTGGCGCGAAAGTTCAGCAGGTGCAGGTAGCTGCGCAGGGTGACCTTGCCAGCACCGACGGGGTTGGGTAACCAGCCACCGGTCTGGCTGTTGCCCAGATAGCGGCAGCACAGTTGCCAGAGTCCGGTCCACACCGGGTTGGAGGCTGGCAGCGCCGCCAGATTGCTGACCAGTACCTGGACCCCAGCCTCTTCCAGCTGCTGCAGATGTGCAGCAGCCACGCCCCCGTACAGAGTATTGAACGGATCGGTGATCAGAATCACTGGCATGTCCGGTTGGCGCCTGCGCGCCTCAAGCAGCGCCTGGGTCAGTTCGCGGGTCAGTGCTCGGTAGCTGTCTGCGCCGGCAAACTCGTTGAACAAGAACATATCGAGCACGACCAGGCGGCGGGCCTGGCCGATCAAGCGCAGCACTTCATCGAATATTTCCTGCTCGCTGTGGCTTTGGCCAGCACTGTCCTGCCAGGTTTGGTCGATCAAGAGTTCGACCTGTTCGGCAGCCCGCACCGGCATGCTGGCGGCCAGCCCCGGTGGCAGTGTTCGCCAGGCTGTCAGCAGGGCGCTGATCAGCCAGACAAGGGCCAGTGCCAATAGCCAGAACCAGAGCGAACGTAGCTGCGCGAATCCCGTCATGATCCTGTGTTCCAAATCAGAAACAGCAGCCATGCTAACCTGATGTCGGTGAATTGAGGAGAGCGATGGATGCGCAGAGGATGGCGGATTCTGGCCCTGATCGGTGTTCTGTTGCTGGTGGTGGTGATCGCCACCGGGTGGGCTGCCCAGCGGGCGTTACAGGCGGCCGGGGTGGAGCAGTGGGATGCCCAGGGACTTGGCTGGCAGGATGGTGGGCCGTACCTGCAGTCACTGAGCCTGGTACAGCGCAGTGATCAGGGGCTGGTTGAGCTGCAGTTGCAGGGCCTGTCGCTGACGCCGGGCTGGCAGCTCGGAGCCTGGCTGAAGCGGCTGACGCTTGAGCGAGTCGAACTGGCCTGGTGGCCCGCTGACACAGCGCCGGAGCAGCCGGTACTCGCGTTTGAAGATCAGCCGATACCTGACCCGCTGGCCTGGGTGCCGTTGCTCGCCTGGGCTCCGGAACAATTGGCGGTGGCCGAGTTACTGCTTGATCTGCCCTGTGCCAGCGGTCGTTGTGAGCTGGATGGTCAGCTCGATATGCAATTGATGCGGGGCGAGCCGAGCAGCCTGGCCAGTCAGATTGTGTTGAACTCGTCCGGGGTGATGCTGCATGGGGACGTGCAACTCAGTGCCGAAGCCGAGGTGCTGCGTCTGGAAACCGAATGGCAACTGGAACAGCACCCGGCACTGGCGCTGCACAGCCAATGGCGTCAGGCGGCGCAGGGGTATCACTGGCAGGGCTGGCTGAGTATTCCCGAGTGGCCCGGCAGCGAGGCGCTGTTTCCAGCCCTGCAGGCCTGGCTGGCACCGGGGCTGTTGCCGCTGGATGATTTACCTCGGGGGTTGCAGGCCACTCTGGGCTGGGACTGGCAGGGTGAACAACTGGCTGAACGGCTGGGTGCCCTGCTCGATGGTTCCGCCCGGCTGGGGGGGATGCTGCGTCTGGAACAGCCCTGGTTGCTGGACGGCGTAGGGCTGATCAGCGGCGAGCAGCAATGGGCTCTGGAGGTCGAGCAGCGGCGCTGGCGCCTGCATCAGGGCCAGGCCCAGTGGCGTTTGCAGCAGCCGGCTGCGGCATTGTTTGGCGAGGCTCTGCCGGGCGATTGGCTACCCAAGAGCCTGAACCTGACACTGAGCCCCAGTGAGGTGCTGGAACTGGACTGGGCCAGTCGCCTGCCGTTTGCGGCCCGGCTGGAGATCGACGGCCCGTTGGCCGGACAGTTGCAGGGCCAGCTGGGGCTGACCGCCCAGCCGCAACTGCGCTTGGAACTGACGGGCGGGCAGTTGGAGCTGCGGGCCGCGGCCTTGGCCTGGGATGACCTGCGGATGCGTGAAGCGCGATTGCAGGCCGCGATCGAAGCAGCATTCGACGGTCAGCGTTTGAGCGTGCAGTTGGGCGAGAGCAGCCAGGCCCGGTTGACCGAGCTGGCGTTGCCTGAGCTTGAGCTGCAACTGGCAGGCGTCGAGCTGCGCCTGCCCGGCTTGCGCTTGGAAATGGGCTTGGCCGAGGGTAGCGACTGGGCGCTGGAAACACCTTTGCGCCTGGGCATGACCCAGGTGCGCCACCCGCAGCTCAAGCCTCAGGGCTGGAGTTTCAATGGTCGTTTAAGTCAATCTCCTGCGCGGCTTAGCCTGTCGGGAACTCTTGCTGCTGCTTCCGGGCTGGCGGCAGAGCTGCGCTTCAACTGGCCGGAGCAGGCCGACTGGCAGGCCGAACTGGTGTTGCAGGAGCTGTTTCTGCGCGCTGCCAACCCGCTGGCCGAGACGCTGAGCGCCTGGCCTGAGCTGCTGAGTTTTTCCACTGGTCGATTGCAGGCACGCTTTGAACTGGGCGGGGCTGATGCCCTGGCCCGGGCCGACGGTCAGGTACGCCTCAGCGGTGGGGCCGGTATTTATGACCGCAGCAGTTTCGAGGGGCTGGAGTTGCCCCTGTCGGTCCGGCTGCGTGGTGAACAATTGCAACTGGGTTTTACCGAGCTGAAGGTGCGCAGCCTCGATCCGGGCCTGCCGCTGGGCCCGCTGGTACTGCAGGGCGAGTATCAGGCGAGCCTGGAGCGCCTGGAACAGGGCCGGTTGCGCCTGGACAGTGCGCGGCTGGGAATACTCGGCGGGCAACTGTGGCTGGAACCGGCGCAACTGGATCTGGCGGCCAGCCGCCAGGACCTGGTGCTCGGGCTTGAGGGGGTTGAACTGGCCCGATTGTTCGAGGTCTATCCAGCAGAGGGCCTGAGTGGTCGCGGTACGCTGGATGGCCGCTTGCCGGTCAGCCTGGAGAACGGCAAACTGCTGGTTGAGGGGGGGCGGGTCCAGGCCCGTGAGCCGGGTGGCATCCTCCAGTATCAGTCCGCACAGTTGCAGGCGATGGGCCGCAGCAATCCCGGTATGCGCGAGTTGGCCGTGGCCCTGGAGGATTTTCGCTATTCGGTGCTCAGCAGTGATCTGAACTATGGCAGCGATGGGGTGTTGGTACTGGCGTTGCGGCTGGAAGGTTATAACCCTGACCTGCAACGCGGGCGCCCGGTGCATTTGAACGTTCGGCTGGAAGAGGATATTCCGGCCCTGCTGGCCAGTCTGCAATTGAGCGGGCAGGTCAGCGACATCATTCAGAAACGGGTTCAGGAACGGCTATTGCAACGCCGTCTGAATCCCTAGATGCGGAGGAGCGCTGATGCGGTGGCGTACGCTTGCGGTGATAGCCGGAGCGGTCTGGTGGCTGGCGGCCTGTACGCCAACCGTACAACTGGCCGCGCCGAGCGAACCGATCAACATCAACCTGAACGTCAAGATCCAGCACGAGATCTACGTCAAGGTCGACAAGGAGCTGGATGAGCTGTTCAGTGAATCCAGTGGCCTGTTCTAGGGGAATCAATATGCGTATGACGTTCCGTAATCTGGGTCTGCTGCTGGCATTGCTGCTGAGTTCGCCGGTATGGGCCATGAGTCTGAATGATGCCATGGGTGCCTTGCCGGCGGCCAAGGCGGCTGGTCAGTTGGGCGAGCAGCCTGACGGCTATCTGGGGGTGGTGACGCCCGGCGGCAACGCAGCGGAAATCGCCCGACAGATCAACCAGGCACGTCGGGCCGAGTACCAGAAACTGGCCAACGACAATGGCATCCAACTGCGCGATGTAGAGTCGATGGCCGGCAAGAAGGCGATTGAGCGCACGCCGGCCGGGCAATACATCATGCTCAACGGGGTGTGGATGAAGAAGTAGCCCGCCAGCGGATGGTGCCGTACCAGCCTTGGGTTGGCTGACCGCTGTTGTCACAATCGGTCATGATCGCCAGCCCGTCGATATGGCGCGGCGCCTGGCCGTGCAGGGCGAGAAAATCCTCACGCACGTTGCGCTGCTCGCTCACCAGTTCGCCCGGCTGGGAGGCCGGACCACTGCGTAGCGCCAGCATCATGGCTTGCCGGGTAAAGGCGTTGGGCCAGTGACTGCCAATTGGCTGGTGGCTGGACCAGACGTAGTTGACCGCCCGGGTGCGCCAGGGGCGCAAGCCGCCATCAATGACCACGTACAGCCGGACCGGGTAATCATCGCCGGCTTTGCTACGCTCGTTGGTCCCTGCAAATACCTGATCCACGCCCCAAGACCACTCCAGAATCGGTGTTTGCTCCAGGTCGATGCGCTGGCGCAGATACAGGGCCGAGGCACTGTTGTCGCAGCGTGCATGCAGCCGGGGTGGCAACTGGTCGGCAACCAGTCGATAGTCGGTCAGCCCGGCAAAACTGCGTTGTTGCCAGGTCAGTATTTCGTGCGGCGGATAGCTGCGCTCGGCCCAGACCGGGCCGGCCAGCAGTGCGCCGAGCAGCAGCAGAATTGGCATGACGGCCTCCGAAATCATCAGGTTGATGATGACCGGTAGGCCGCCATATTGCCAACGCAGGTAGTTTCTCAGAGGCTTCCTAGCGTTCGGCGCGGCTATCGAGTTCGAGCAGACTACTGACCCTGAGCCGCTCATGCTCGCTGAACTGCTCGTGCAGCAGGGCCTCAATCGCGGCCTGCTTGTCGCTGTCGGCCAGCCCCGGCTGGCTGATGATCGCCTGACGCTCGCGATTGAACCCGCTCAGGCGCTGATCCCATTCGCTGCGCTGGCGGTCCAGCGCTTCCAGTCGCTCGGTTGCCTGGGGACCGACCAGGTTCAGGCGCAGCTGGCGTAGCTGCTCCGGCTCGGCACCTTGCTCCAGCAACTGCTGGGTCTGCTGGCGCAGGGTCAGATGCAATTGCGGTACCAGCAACTGTTGCAACTCTTCGGGCAGCCCTTCGCGCAGCCGCTCGATCCGTTCGGCCTTGTCCTGCGGATCCAGCGACGGATCGTGCAGTATCGCCAAACGCTCAAGAGTGAACTGGTTATAGACCTCTTCGCTGGCGAAGAAGGCGGCATGCTCCTGCGCGTTGAACAGGCTGGCGCGCAGGCGCTGTACGGCATCTTCTCGGGCGCGCAGGCCGTCCAGCTCGGTCACCATCGGGAAGCGTCGCTCCAGTTCCACCAGCTCAGTCTTGTAGTCGATATAGCGATCCAGCAGATCCAGGGCCTGACCCAGAGCCGGTTCATGCAGCTGGCTGGCCAGATAGTCGCGGATACCGCTGCTGGCCTGCTCGAATGACTGTTCGCCGACGGTGCTGAAGAAATAGTCGAACAGGTGACGCAGCTGGTCGGTAATCACCAGATTGCCCTGGGCATCGACTTCCAGTTGACCATCGATTTCGGTATCGCGCAGTGAGGCGGGCAGGTTCTGGTCGGTGCTGCGAGTGACCGGACGGGGCTGGTTCAAAGGCGTTGTGGCGGGTTGTTCACTGCTGGCTTGTGGCGGCTTTGATGAAAGGCTGGATGGGCTGGGTGTCGGTGTGCTCAGGTGCCAGCCGAGCAGGCCCAGGCCGAGTAGCAAAGGCAGATAAATCAGTGGCTTCATGTCGATATCGGTACCTGTGACTGGCCCCTGAGGGCCAGTCCTGTCTGGTTGTAGAGCCTATTTCAGAGCCCGACGTTCTTCAGGCGATTGGCTTGCTGGCGATAGACCGATACCGGGCTGGTCTCGAATATGCTGGTCAGCCCGAAGGTCTGGTTCACCTCATCCAGGTGGTTCATCCGGTAGTTGTCGCGGATCACCATACCCAGCCGGGAGCTGCAGCGTCCGACCAGACCATCGTTGGCCTCGAAGCCGAAGGTCAGGGAGGTGGCGCCGAGCAACAGATCGGAAGGGTCGAGTATGTTGGTCAGCGGGCTGGTGCCGCTCCAGGAGTAATAGCGCACGCCATTGACCACGTAATCACCCTCGCCGCAGGCACTGGTCGGCACCCCTTGGGGGAAGCGGGCGTTGAACCGCGCGGCGCCTTCGGAGTTCAGCGACTCCAGCGTGCCCAGCGAGTTCTGTGGGGTGTCCGAACTGCTACCGGAGAGGAAGTTGATCAGCGCCCCCAGACCGTTGACGATCCCGGCCAGGATCGCTTCGCTGGCCGAGTCTTCCGGCACCTGGCGGATGAAGTCGGCGGCGGCCGAACCTTTGTGCGGCGCGCCGATGCTGGTGACCGAGGCGACCAGATCCGGGCGCACGGCGGCGACGTAGCGGATGGTGGGCCCACCATGACTGTGGCCGAACAGGTTGACCTTGGGTTTGCCGCTGATGGCGACGATTTCCTCGACCTGGGTCAGCAGTTGTTCGCCCCGGGCTTCGGAAGTGTCGAGCTGACTGACTTCGGTGACGTAGACAGTGGCACCGTCTTTACGCAGGGCAGAGGGAATGCCGTACCAGTAGTCGACCCCGAGCAGGCTGTCGAAGCCGAGCATGCCGTGGGTCAGGACGATCGGGTACTGGGTCTTGGTGTAGTTCGAGGAGCCGAACAGGAAGGCCTGGGCCTGGGTGCTGATGCCCAGCGTAGTGGCCAGCCCGAGGGCGAGCGAGAGCCGAGTCTTGTTGCGCATAATGCGAGTCCTTGTGCGGTTTTATTGTTGTTGTGTCTCTGACTGCATCACAGAGGCTGTCCGGGAGCATAGTCAGGCCGGGTACTGAATTGAAGGCGCGGCGCAGGGTTGAGTTGGGTTGACCTTGGCGGCTGAAAAGTGACCAATTGGTCGCGGGCTCTGGCATCCGGATATTGTCCGGATGAATCCGATGAACGGTAATTCAGATCTTGGGCATGTCAGCAGTGAAACTGTGAACGGGTTCCGCAAACCCGATTGAGCGCCCCCGAGCCGGGGCAATCTGGTAGACTCTCAGGCTTTGCCTGCCACCGTTAATGCAAGGATGTCATCATGCTGCTGAGCAGTTATGTCAACGGGTATGCCTTCTGGCTGCTACTGGGGTTCGCCCTGCTGATTTCCGAATTCTTCGTCCCGGGGCTGATCGCGGCTTTCTTTGGCCTGGGCGCGCTGATTGTCGGAGTTCTGACCCTGCTGGGGATCATTGAAGGGCTGTCGGCCCAGATCACCCTGTTCTCGCTGATCAGTCTGGCCATGCTGTTTGGTCTGCGTCGGCGCTTTCAACGCTGGCTGATCGGTGCCAGCTCCGACAAGGCCAAGACCGATCTGGACAACTCCGGCTATGTTGGCGCGCGTGTCACCGTGCTGGCCGATTTTGTCCAGGGCGTGGGCCAGGTCTCGCTCAACGGAGCCAAATGGGATGCCGAGTCCAGTGAACCGCTCAAGGCCGGAGATGCCGCCTGGGTCATCAGTCACCACGGCATTGTCCTCAAGGTCAGCACCCAGCAAACCGATACCAACACCCCCAAGTAGTCTCAATACGGAGTTAAAGCATGGATATTGCAACCATTATTTCCCTTGCGTTTTTGGCGCTGGTCATCATCACGGTCGTCAAGACCGCGCAGATCGTGCCGCAGCGTTCGGCCTATGTGGTCGAGCGTCTGGGCAAGTACGTCAAGACCCTGGATGCCGGCTTTCACCTGCTGATCCCTTTCGTTGACCGGATCGCCTACAAGCACACCCTCAAGGAAGAGGCCATCGACGTACCGCGTCAGGCCTGTGTGACCAAGGACAACATCCAGGTGGTGGTCAACGGGGTGATCTACCTGCAAGTGATCGATCCCAAGGATGCCAGCTACGGTATCAACGACTACCGCTATGCGGCCATGCAACTGGCCCAGACTACCCTGCGTTCGGTGGTCGGCAAGATCGATCTGGACAAGACCTTCGAAGAGCGTGACGCGATCAACGTGCAGGTGGTGCATGCGCTGGATGAAGCAGCCAAGCAATGGGGCGTGAAGGTGATGCGTTATGAGATCGCCGATATCGAACTGCCGGCGACCATTCTCGATGCGCTGGAGAAGCAGATGCGCGCCGAGCGGGAGCGTCGTGCGGTGGTGGCCCAGTCCGAAGGTGAACGTCAGGCCAAGATCAACGTGTCTGAAGGTATCAAGCAGGAAACCATCAACCTGTCCGAGGCGGACAAACTGCGCCAGATCAACGAAGCCGAAGGTAAGGCTCGCGAGATTGAGTTGATCGCTGAAGCAACGGCCCTGGGCCTGCGCCGGGTAGCCGAAGCGATTACCTCCGAGGGTGGCAAGGATGCGGTAGCGTTGCGCGTGGCCGAACAGTATGTACGTGAATTCGGCAACCTGGCCAAGACCAACAACACCATGATCCTGCCGGCAGAGCTGAGCAACATTGGTTCGGCGGTGGCCGCAATCACCAAGACCCTGGAAGCTGCCAAGGCCTCGTAATTGGTGAAAATGAAAAGCTTTCCCATCTGGGCGTGACGCAGAACCGTCTTTCGCCTTACACTGCCTCACGATATGGACGTTTTAATGAGGATAGAGACCGATGCAAGCAACTTTAGTGGCGGATGAAGCCGCTGAGGCTCGGCAAAAGGCTATGCTGATGCGTCTGGCCAGGGTTGAAGGCCAGATTCGCGGCATCCAGGCGATGATTCGGCGCGGAGAGTCCTGCGAAGCGATTGCCCAGCAGTTCTCCGCCTCACGCAGCGCCCTGGACAAGGCCTATCGCATGCTGCTGACCTGTCTGATCGAGGAAACCTTGCAGGAGCCCGGTCAGGACACCGCTGAGGCGGTGGAGCGGGTGCGCAAGTTGTTTATCAAATACACTTGAGGATGCTCTGATTTAATCGGGGCTTGACGCTAGGTAGCGTCGCGCGTCCGCGCGATGCTGAAACTGCGGGATAGTGCAGTGTTGCAGGGTCGTCCTGTGTCGCGCAGGCACACGCCCCTCCCCTGGGGATTAGAAGATGCTCAGGTTGGCGAGCTTCCAGCGCAGCTATGCAGAAACGATCAATGCACGGAAATTGGTCGCATGATTGACTTTGGCGTATAAATTTAATCAGGATGGCTTCGCGCAGCAAGATTTGCCATATTGCTGGCCATGCGGCGGTGGTCGCCGGCTTAACGCAGTATTGCCAGCACAGGTAGTTTTAAGGGACTCTCTGGTTCAATCTTTTGGTTTGTGTTTTTCAATAAAAGCTTCCATCTTTTTTCTTCTTTCGGGGTCGATATTTGGGTTTTTCTCTAAGTTGCTTTCGAGTTGAGATGCAATGGTTTTTGGTGCGTTCTTAACTATCTCTGTTCCCAAAAATAATGTGGTGTTGAATAGTGTTTTTCCTAAGAGCTTTGCTCCGGCAAAGGTCTTTTCTTTTGCGCCACAAGAAAATGATATGTCATTCACGGCCTCCTTTAGATCAAAGTATAGCTTTTTTCTAAAATCTTCTTTTTCATTGCTCATGTCGTTGCCTGTAATTTTTCTGTGGGGGCTTGGTTTGCGATATTTTTTTCTTTTGCTCTGAGGTGGTTATGGTGTGCCCTTTTGTAATAGCTCGCAAACTTTAAGGTTTAGAGCTATGAACTCATCCCAAGTGTAATGTTTGGCGTAGTGGAGTTTATATTGCCGATCCACCCGGCAGATATCCGGGCGTTTGGCGTAAATACTGCATCCTTTGCTAGCGTTATCGTAGTGCCGACAGGTGCCGTCACCGCGATCCAGGTAGCGTGTTTCTTCAGCCAGATTAACGCGCTGGCAGCACAGGCCGCATTGGTTGCAGGGGAAGGCGCGCATGTCATTTAACCAGTGATGCTAGCCATTTTCGGGTGCTAGCGCTGTTGCCAATCTTATAAGGAAGTTCAATGTCGCGCTTGGCGATTTCTTCCTTGAGCAGCAGGCCGCGTTGCAGTTCGTCATTGCAGCTAGCCAGCTGCTGGGCAAACTCAGCGAGCTCATCTGCATCCAGATTGAGTTCTATGCGGCCAAGCTCGGTCAGGTAGCGATCCAGTTCCGCATTGATCGCCTGAAATTTTCGCACGCTGCTAGCATGTGGCATGAGGGCGTCGACGAATGCCCAGACTTTGTCGGCCAGGCGACTGTAGAGCAGGAAATAGTTGAGCCCCAAGGTGATCAGGCCTGTTACCAGGGCACTGGCGAAAGAGGCCAACTCGCTACCGAATGGAAAATTGCACAGGGGGAGTAGCTGGGTATAGATCATCGTGCCTGCAACTGTGGCGGCACCGACTGAAAGTATGGCCGTCACGGCTTTGCAGAGGTCGACGAAGGGCAACTGCTGCGGGTTGAAGATCAGCAGCTTGACCGCCTTTACCAAGCTGCCCCACAGCTCCCGGATAATCTTGATTGCCATTTTCTGAGTAGTGGCGAAAACATTGAACAAGGTGGTCGTAGCGCTGCCGAGGATGCCGGCGAAGGCACCATCCTTGAAGCTGGTCAGGAAGTCCTTGAAGCGTAACTTGATGCGCTGCCATATGCCTTGCAAGGTTTGCTGCATGCTTGTCATGAAGGCGTCGAGGCCGAAGTTGGTCTTCAGTTTTTCCAGCGTCTTGGGGAGTTGTTCCCGTAGTTCGAACCAGGCTTCGGCCATTATCAGGCCCAGCATTTGCCGTGTTCCCATGTTCAGTCCAGCCACGGCGGATGCGCCGGCAGTCTGTTTCCAGAATTTGCTGCTGGTGTAGTACTTCTGGTTGATCTGTTGGTTGTAGGGCTCTCGGGCCTCTTTGTCCCGTTGCCGCATCGCCTCGGAGTCTACGGACTTGAGGGCTTTTATTTTTTCCTCCTTTTTTCTGATCTTGTCTTCCAGTTGGCGCGCCTCATGCTGTTGCGCAGGTGTGTCGCGGGGCATGCTGGCAAGCCGCTTTTGGTGGCCGGCCAGGCTCTTTTCATGGTTTTCGATCAGTTCCGGAAGTTTGGCCAGATAATCATCAATGGAAGTTTCACCCATTGACCTGTTGATACTCTGGTGAGTGGATTGCAGGTTACTGCTTTGGTTGGCCAGCTCTACGCCATCCAGTTCGGCCAGAACGCGGCCAGGGTCATTATGTATTTCTTTGGCGCTGATGACGTGATCAAGGTCGCGCGGATCATTACGTGCCATCGTGGTATCTCGATAGGCGTCGTGTAGCATGCCCTTTTGTTGAGAAATCTTATCATTTTCTCCAGTTTTTTTATAAATGCTATCTTTTTTCTCTACATATTTATCGTGATACTTATCCGAGTCATAGGGTTCTCGATTTTCGTAACGTTGTTTCTCCTTGCCACTGGCCCAAATACCCTGGCGAGCGTTGTTGATAGTATCCACTTCGCCGCCGACCTTGTCCTTGAACAGGAGAAAGTCGAGGCCGAAGCTCGTGGCAAGGCTGTGGACCACGGTTCTTTCGAGCTCTTCGGTCCATGGATATTGGGTGGCCGTTGTCTTCATGTTGGGTCTACCATGCAGTGAGTCGGAAACAAAGGAAGGGGGTGTCCCCCTTCCTAAGCATCAAGCACTTTCGATAGCGCTAGCTCTGCCATCGGCTTCAAACAGGGACTTATCCAGCTCTAGCTCGTTGAGGATCATGGAGCCATCTGCATCCGTTTCCATGATGGGCAAGCCATTTTGATCTTTTACGATTTCCGCGCCCTCTTTCTTGGCTTTGAAAAGAGGCGTAGTGATTACGTCGACCAGAATGGTCGCCAGGGCAAAGCCGTTTTCGATGATCCTGATGATTTCATCGTTGAAGCTACTCAGGGCTGCATCGATGTCTACGTTGCGACCTTTTACGTCCTCCAGGAAGTTGTCGATGTCCTTTAGACTGTCGAAGTACAGAGAGAACTGATCGAAGATGGACAGCAGCGTCAGTTTGATCTTGCGGGCATAGCTCTCGGTGGCGGCAAGCTGCTTGACGGCTCGGGCCAGTTTTTCGACCGCCGCATCGACTTCCCGGCTTGCCTTGTGCGCGTTTCTGAGCGCCTCTTCACCATGGCTGTTATAGGCCCAACCGGCAATAGCCAATACCGGAGCCGCTACTGCTGCACCGAGGATGGCTGTGCCCCCGGCGATGCCCAGTCCGCCGGTTGCCAGTGAGCCGCCGCCAATGGCGGCCAGGGTCGCTTTGGTGGCAGCGGCGCCAGCCAGTGAGGAAATGGCGGTGCCTGTGGAGGCTGCGCCGAGGGTCATTACGCCGCCGTATACGGCAAATCCAGCCGCTGCGCCAGCCAGACCGGCGCCAGCGGCGGAACCTAGTACCCCAACGGCGGTGTAGCTGTAGTTCTCGATGCGTTGTAGCTCATGTCTGGGAATATGGATTTCCAGCTTGTTCTGGCGATCTGCGTTCAGCTGCTGCAAGAGCTTGTCGGCAAGGGTTTTGAATTCGCCGAGGTTCTTGCCGATGTCGAGTTGCCGTCTTCCCAGCATTTCGAGGGCATGTGTGGTTTCCTTCTCCTGGTCGTCGAAGATGGATTTTTTTCGGTCATAGCGGTGCTGGGCGCTTTTGACGATTTCGTCGGCTTCCGAATGCTTCTGATAGCCGTCGTAGCCTTTTTTGGCACCGTAGGCGGCAGTGGCAAGTGCCGCAGCACCAATGATGAGAGGGAGTGGCATTGTTTGTTACCTCTGTTGGTGGAAAAAATTCAGGATAGGTAAATGGCTGTTGAGCGGCAGAAATGAGCCGTGTGAAGCAGGTGTGTGACGGTCCCAGCAAGTACAGTCCTGCTGGAGCGATAATAAAGTTCGAAAGGGTTGTGCCCGCCAGCGGGCGAGTTCAGGCTGAGCTGTGAGCTTATCGCGCATACAGCTTCTCCAGCCTGGCGATCTTTTCTCTAATGGCCTGCATCCAGCTATCCGGCCCCCAAACTCGCACATTCTCCCCCAACCCAAACACCCACCACAGCGTTTCCTGGTCATCAGGCACCATGGCTTTCAAACGTCGCCAGTCAGTATCAGGCAGGGGCTCCAGGGTCTGGTTTGGGCTCAGTGGTGTCTCGTTCAACAGCCAGGCGATCTGCGGGGAAACGTCGGCAATCAGTTCAACCTGTTCGACCGGGCCCGAGCTGTTGAAGCCGCCGCCGTTGAGGTAGTCATCGATATCAAGAGGCTGCTCATGTTGGGCTGAGGTTTCCAGGCATTCGGCCTGTTGAATACGGTGCAGGGCAAACTGGCGGGTATCGCTGTAGCCGTCTACGGTGCCGAGCAGGTAGCTGATGGAATGACGGGAAATCAGCCCGGCAGGATGGATGAGCAGTTGTTTTTGTTCTGCCTTGCTGCGGCTTAGGTAATTGATCCTGAGCTGCTTGCGTTCAAGCAGGGCGGTGGAAACCTGTGCCCAGGCGTGAGGCTGTACGGGGGCCGGTAGGAGGGCTTTGCCATTGGGATGGGCGCGTACTCTCTGTGCCCAGTGTGCAAGGCCGTTCTGACCGTTGTTGTCCAGATAGCCCCGGGCCTTGTTGAATTGTGGGGTAAGCAGGTCCAGTACGGCCTGTGGCAGCAGGTTTTTCAGGTGGCTTTCGGCCAGGACCAAGGCCAGTGCAGTCGAGGGCTCCATGCTTCTAAGGTCGAGAGGGGCATTTTGGGTCAGACTCCATTGGTAGCGCCCAGAAGGTTCCTTGTGGCTGATCAGAGCGAAGGGTATGGATAGCCGGTTCAGGTCACGCTGTACAGTACGTAGGTCAACGTCAAAGCCCTGTTCCGTGAGCTTTTCCTGCAATGTGGTTGATGCAATAAACTTGGGCTGTTGCGGGATTAGCCGTAGTAAAGCAAACAGTCTGAGTAACGTATCCCTTGTATCAAGCATCGCTGAACTACCCTGTAATCCTGCCGGAAAAGCCATTAAATTGGCATCAAAATAATGTCAAATAATCGCTATAATTGAATTTTTTGGCAAGCGCCTATGCTGGCCTGTCGCCTGCTAGGCAAACTCAGCAGTCAGTTATTGAGATTATTCAACAGAAAGGCGACAAGCTGAGTCGCGCCATTAAGTGGTGCTGCGTTGCTCTTTTTCACGTTTCAGCACCTGATACTCGCAGTAGTGCTCAAAGGCTGCTTTGGCCACGACAGCCAGACCGATACAGGCAAAAATATTCTTCAGCATGGTGTCAGCTCCTTTCAGGGGATTTGTTCGTTAGTCGCTGTGTTGGAGAAATTCATCCAGCCGCGCCTTCATGGTCTCTACCCGCCCTGCCGGTCTGCGAGTAAGCTGGGCGTCACCACACTTTGGGCAGCAGAAGTACCAGTTGACGCCTTGCATCAGGCAGTCACTGGCTGGTAGTGTGGTTTTCTTCCAGCTACAAGCCTGACAGATAAAAGTTTGTGGGGGCGGCGGAATCGGCATGCAGTGACTCTCCGTCTATCTGATAGGATCGAGTATGCATGCATGGGGCGACAATGTGTGTCGCGCAGTTGGCTAGGTAATCCGGTGGCGGGTCCGTGACTGCATCAAATCATTAGGCAAACACAGATCAAACCGGTAACACCGTGCTATCTGCCGGTTCCAGCATCGCGCAGGCGCGCGACGCTACCCAGGTCAGGCACCAATCACCAATCTTCGAGCAACTGATTTAATCAGTGTTTCCCTAAGCCCTCTGCATAACGGGTCCGGCCATCAGGCCGGACCCGTTTCTTTTGCCCCATCCATTTCACTGCGGCGCTGCCAGTGGCTCTCCAGTACCGACAGCAAGGCCGGAATCACCAGTAGTACCAGCAGAGTTGAGAAGCCCAGACCGAAGGCGATTGAAGTGGCCATCGGGATCAGGAACTGGGCCTGCAGCGACTTCTCGAACAGCAGCGGTGTCAGCCCGCCGATGGTGGTCAGCGAGGTCAGCAGCACTGCGCGCAACCGTTGGACTACCGCTTCATTGAGCGCTTCGTTGACCGCCAGCCCGCGTTTGCGCTGGAGCTGGTAGAAGCTGGTGAGAATGATCGAGTTGTTGACCACGATGCCGGACAGGCCGAACAGACCGAACAGCGACAGAATGGTCAGGTTCAGGCCCATCACCCAGTGCCCGAACAGGGCCCCGACCAGCGCCAGCGGGATCACCGCCATGACGATCAGTGGGGTGCTCCAGGACGAGAACACCCAGACCAGTACCGCGTACATCAGCAGCAGCCCGACCAGCAGGCCAGTGCGCATGTCGGCGAAGGTCTCGCGCTGGTCGGCGGAGCGACCTTCGAAGCTGTAGCGCACGTTGTGGCGCCCTGCCAGCTCCGGTAGGACCGGTGTCAGGGCTTCCAGTACCTGGCCAGCAGTGGTCTGGGTCGGGTCGAGATCGGCGCTGACTTCGACAGCCAGCCGGCCTTCGGCGTGGCGCAGGGCTTCAAACCCCTGGCGGGTGGAGAACTGGGCTACCTGACTCAAGGGCACGAAACGGCCGTCGTCCAGGCGGATGCTCAGGTCGCTGAGGCTGGCCAGTTGTTCGCGTTCGGCGCGGGGCAACTGAACCCTGACTTCGATCTCGTCGGACTGCTGCTGGTAGATCTGGGCCAGACGACCGTCGTAGGCGGCGCGCAGTTGCCGGCCCAGGCTCTGGGTGCTCAACCCCAGAGCCTGGCCGTAGGGTGTCAGCCGATAGACCAGTTGTTCGCGGCCCCAGGCCATGTCGTCCTCAGTGCTGACTACGCCTTCGATCGAAGCAAGCATCACCCCCAGTGCGTCGGCGGCTTCCTTAAGTTGTTCCGGCGTTTCGCCGGTCAGGCGTACATTGATGTCCTTGCCCGGTGGCCCGGCAATGCGCTCGTTGATGCTGAGGCGGTCGATACCGGCCGGCAGACGGATACGTTCGCGCCAGGCGCGGATGAACTGCTGGTTGCGTACGGTGCGGTGGTCTGGGGAGACCAGCTCGACCAGGATCGAACCAAGCTGATCGCCCTGACGCCCGGTGCCGGCCGCGCCGATCACCTCACCCTGGCGGACCACCGCCGTGGCGATCAGGTTGCCGCCCAGCGCCTGTTCGGTGGCGTTGAGACTGTCCTGCAGATGTTCGAGAAAACGCTCGACTTCGGCCCGTGGGGTGCCGGCGACAAAGCTGGCGTTGGCGTACAGGACCTGGGGCTCGGGGGTCGGGAAGAAACTGAAGCCGATCCGTCCGCTGCTGAGCAGGCCGAAGGCCAGCAGCACGCAGGCAAACGCGCTGGCCAGCGTTGCGCCACGGTGGCGCAGCGACAGCGCCGAGAGTCGGCGGAACGGGCCATCACGAAAACGTCCGAAACGCTGATCGAAGCTCAGTCGCACACTGTCGACCCGGTTCATCAGCCGGGCCCAGCGGCCGTTGCCGGGCAGGGTCGGGGCTGGTTTGAAGGCATTGCGCAAATGGTGCGGCAGGACCACGAAGCATTCCAATAGCGAGGCGATCAGGATGCAGATCATCACCGTCGGGATGTCACCGAGGATGTTGCCGAAGATCCCGCCGACCATCAGTAGCGGCATGAACGCGGCGATGGTGGTCAGTGACGAGGCCAGTACCGGCCAGAACATCCGCTTGGCTGCACCCTCGGAAGCGTAGTCGGGGTCTTCGCCGCTGCGAAAGTGCGCATCGGCATCCTCACCGACCACAATGGCGTCATCGACAATCACCCCGAGCGCCATGATCAGGGCGAACAGCGAGATCATGTTGATCGAGCCGCCGATCAGCCAGAACACCCCGAGCGCAGCGAGAAAGGCGGTGGGAATGCCGACCGCGACCCACAGCGCGACCCGCGCCGGCAGAAACAGGTAGAGCAGCAGCAACACCAGCACCAGACCGCCGAGCCCGTTGTTGATCAGCAGGCTGACCCGGTCATTGATCAGTTGCCAGGCTTCGTCGTAGGTCTTGAGTTCAAGGCCTGGCGGCAGGCTCGGGCGGACTTCGTCGAGCCAGTCATTGAGAAGCTTTGCCGAGGTCAGCGAATTGCCGTTTTCGGCCCGCTGCAAGGCCAGTTCCACAGCCGGATAGCCTTGGTAGCGCAGCTTGACCTGATTGCGCATGGCTTCCTGACGGATCTCGGCGATATCGCCCAGGCGCAGGTGATTGATGGTGCCCGGTTGCAGCGGCAGGTCGGCGAACTGTTCGGGGCTGCGGCGCTGTTCGATCGCCCGAAGCTCGCGGGCCGAGTCCTGATCGCCGGCCTGCCCGGCCGGCAGGTCACGGGATTCGGCGGCGATCCGGTCGGCGATCTGGTCAAGCGACAGGCCCAGTTGCTGCAGGCGGGCGTTGGGCACTTCGATGCTGATCTGCTGCTCGGGCAGGCCGCGAATATCGATCCGGTCGATGCCACGGGCCAGTAGCTCACGCTCGAAGCGGTAGGCCAGACTGCGCAGTTCATGGTCGGCGTAGGGGCCGTAGATCAGCAAATTGGCCACCGGGTCATAACGTGCAACCCGGACCACTTCGGGCTTTTCCGCATCACCGGGCAGGTTGCGGAACTCATCGACCAGTTGCCGGGCATCGTCCAGGGCGACGATGGCATCGGTGCCCTCATGGAACTCCAGGGTAATGCTGGAAATGCCCTGGGCTGAGGTCGAGGTCATCGACTTGAGGTTCTGCAGGCTGCGCAGGCGCTGCTCCAGCGGCAGGGTGATGGCCTGCTCGATATCCTCGGCTGCGGCCCCGCTCCAGACCACCCGCACGGTAACGAAGTCGAGGGCGAAGGTGGGGAAGAACTGGATATTCATCCGCGACAGGCCCATCAGGCCGCCGCCGAGCATCACCAGCATCAGCAGGTTGGCGGCGACCTTGTGGCGGACGAAAAAGCCGATCGGGCTGCGTGAGCGGCTCATGCCTCGGGCTCCACGGCAGCTTCACCGGTATCGACCTTCAGCCCCGGCATGGCGTTGGGCAGGTGGGTGACGACGATGCGCATGCCGGCCTGCAACTGGGGAGAGCGCAGCAGTACCCGGCGTTCGCCGTCCGGGCCATGGGTTTCGCCCAGACGCTCGACCTGGATCCGTTGCAGCCGCTGGTCATTGACCGCGTAGATGGTGTCGTTGCCGTAGAGTGCACTGTAGGGCAAGGCCACACTGTCCGGCTGGTTGGGGCGCGAGACGCTGATTGCCAGCAGGTTGCCGACCCGCAGGGCCGCAGTGGGCTGGTCGAGAGTAAAGATTGCGTCGACCCCGCGTGGATCGGCCTGGCCGGCGATCCGCTCCAGGGTCAGGGTTAATGGTGGCTGGGTTTCCAGGCTGCGGGCTTGCAGTCGCTCACCTCGGGCCAGGGCGTCGATGTAGGCTTGGCTGTGGGTCTGCGGCAGAGTGGCGCGCAGCTCCAGGCCGTCCAGTGGATACAGGGCCAGCAGGGCGGCATTGGCATTGACCTGATCGCCGACCGCGACCTGCACCTGACTGACCACGCCGTCGAAGGGCGCACTGAACCGGCTGCGCTGGGCATCGCGTTCCATGCTTTCCAGGGTGGCTCTGGCCCGTTCAAGCCGGGCTTGGAGTGCGGCGCGCCGAGATGGGTAGCTGTCGATATTGCGCTGGCGGTTGGCAACGGTCAGTGCGGCGCGCTCAAGCACATCCTCGGCATTGTCCAGTTCGGCGTGTGGTGCCAGTTGCCGTTCAACCAGTTGGCGCATGCGTTCCAGCGCCTTCTGGGCGTTGCCCTGGATACGTTTTTCCAGCTCCAGTGCCTGACGATCATTGCTATGGATGCTCGCTTCACTGGCCAGCTGGGCCTCGGCATCGGCCAGATCAGCCCGGGCCTGCTGCAGGCGCGGCAGAATATCGGCCTCATCCAGCGCCACCAGCAATTCCCCGGCGCTAACCTGCTGGCCATCGCGCACCGGCAGCTCGGCGATCCGCCCGGCCAGGGGCGCGACCACGGTAAAGCGTAGCGGTGATTCGATCTGGCCATAGAGGGTCAGGCTTGGCTGGAACGTGTCGGGGCGAATATCGACCACATCGACGCGCCAGCTGCGTTCTTGCGGGGCGACCGGATCGGGTACATCACGGGTCAGGCGCAACAGCAGAAACACCGCCAGGCCAAAAATGATTATTAGTATGGGTATGAGGCGCTTGCGCATGGTCAATCCTGACAGGACAGAAGTGCGCTCTGTATAGCCTGCCGGTCCGGGTTGGGGCAATACCCTGATGTGCCCAGGGTATTACCGAATGTGCCTCTATCACTTTAGCCGATGGTGGCCGGGGTGAATGTCAGGCCTGCTGCAGGTGCGCAATCAACCCCTGCTGACGCTCGACCTGCTGGCCAACCGCTGCGCCAGCCTGCAGGGTGTCGAGCAGGTGTTGGTGGGTAGTGCTGGCTACCTGGTGGATATGTTGCAGGCGCTGGCTGATCTCGCTGGCGGTCTGGCTCTGCTGGTCGCTGGCGGCAGCGATCTGCTGGTTGCGGTCATCGCCCTGTTCGATGCCGGCGCAGATGCTGCCCAGCGCCTCGTGGCAGGCGTTCACATGCTCGACGCTTTGCTGCGAATGGCTCTGCCCGCGGTGCATGGCGGTGACCACCGCTTCAGCGCCCTGTTGCAGGGTGCTGATCATCTGCTGGATTTCGTCGGTCGAAGCCTGGGTACGTTGAGCCAGGGTTCTGACCTCGTCGGCGACCACCGCGAAGCCGCGACCATTCTCGCCAGCACGGGCGGCTTCAATCGCCGCGTTGAGCGCCAGCAGGTTGGTCTGCTCGGCAATCGCCCTGATCACTTCGAGAATGCGCCCGATCGACTGGCTGTGCTGGTTCAGACTGTCGACTGCGACAGTGGCCTGCTCCAGCTCACTGGCCAGGGCCCGAATGCTGGCCCGGGCATCTTCGGCGCGCTGGCGGCCAAGTTGCCCGGCCGTGCGGTTGGCGCTGCCCAGCCGGGCGGCGTCGCGGGTATTGGCCGCAACCTCGCGGATGGTGGCGCTGAACTGTTCGACGGCGGCGGCAATCGCCGCCAGGCTGTCCTGTTGTTGCTGGCTGCCATGGTGGCTGCTGGAGAGCAAATGATTGGCAGTCTGGACGTGCCCGGTGATCTGCTGATTGCTGTCGCCGAAGCGGGTGACCATGACCGCCAGTCGGGTTTCGAGCAGGCGCAGTGACAATTGTATCTGTCCAATGGCATCGGCCCGCCCAGTGTAGATCAACTGTTTGATCGGATGGGCAAGCAGTTTTCGGCAATGGCCGGTCAACTGTTCCAGGGCCCGGTTATGCCAGCTCAACAGCAGACCGGCGGCTGTCAGGCTGGCAAGAATACAAAGCGCGCCGATCAGGTCGCCCCGTTGCAGCGCCAGCACTACCAGCGGCATGAAGCCCAGGCTTGCCAGCAGCAGTTGCCAGTGTGCCGGTCGCAGCCAGGCCCAGCGTAGCTCCGGCGGCTGGCGGCCTTGGCCGCGAATACGATAGATCCGCTGGGTACGGGCGATGGTGATGGGGTCAGGCAGATGGTAGATGGCCTGATACTCGAGAATCTGGCCGTTGCTATCGGTGATCGGGCTGATATAGGCATCAACCCAGAATTCACTGCCGTCAGCGCGGCGGTTCTTGAGCATGCCCATCCAGGACTGGCCCTTGCCCAGAGTCTCCCACAGGTCCTTGATCGGGCCCTTGGGCATGTCGGGATGACGCAGTCGGGCAATCGGCTGACCGACCAGCTCGGCCGGACTCAGCCCGGCGGCGGCGCAGAACATGTCGCTGGCCTGCAGTACCCGGCCGGCGGTATCGGTAACGACCAGCAATTGGGCAGGCTGGTGGTTGATGGTCTTTGGCAGCGGTTGATGGCGGCTCATCCTTACCCTCGCGTGTTGTTGTTATTCAGCCAGTGTGCTGCCGTGCCTGATGTACCAGGTAGCGTGCTGGCGCAATGACTGATTCAGGAGCGCAGTTTTGGAAAAACGGGGCCCGCATTGCGCGGGCCCAAGGAGCAGCAAAGGGGGTTAGTTGCCGGTGGCGCGCATGTGCTGCACGCTGAACATCTCCGGCGTGCTCAGGCTGGGGTCGACCTGGCCCTTGAACTGGCCGGTGGTGCAGTGCATGGCCTGAACATCGATCATGCTGAAGCTGTCATCGATCGATACCCCGCTGCCCTTGTTCTTGGGCAGGTGATGGTCGGGGTGGGCCTGGCCGATGGTGAAGGTCTTCCACAGGCTGCCACGCCGGTCATAGGCCACGGTACGCGGGATGGTGAAGGTTTGCGCATCCATGTAGTGGGTGCGCTTGGACAGCGGGTGGCTGCCATCGACCGGCTCGGCCTCGACCTCATAGACCTTGCGCAACTGCCAGGTGATGTTGGGGAAGCAGCCGCCCTGGCCACCGAAGGCCACCACTTGATAGCCGTCGCTGTCGCTGTGGGTTTCGCTATCCAGAGTCAGGTCGTTGTGGTTGTAGAACGGCATCAACATGTAACGGGTGCCCTTGTAGCTCCAGTTCATGTCGGAGATCCGGCCGTTGTAGCCTTCGAAGTCCTCGATCATCAGATCCGAGCCGAGGAAGGCGTCGGTCACCTGACCGGTGGCCAGGCGCCGGACCCGACGCTGGAAGCCCAGGTACAGCCAGGAGTTGTCACGCTTGAGGTCGTCCATGGCGCGGTGAATCAGCAACTGGGTGTTGCGCACATCATGGGGTTCGAGCACCTGTACGTAGATGCCACGGAACAGCTCCGAGGGGTTGGGGGTAATCGCCGGTTTGGGCTCCTGGTTGACCCGTCCGGTGAAGTTGAGGAAGTGGAAGTTGAACTTGATGGTCCGCTCGACACGGCCACTGTTCATGTCCCGGTACTTCCAGTAGAAGGGCATGATCGCGGCGCTGTCGCCCCAGTTGTAGCCGTACTTGTAGTTCCAGGCCAGCTTTTCACCCGCGCGTGGATCGTTCGCGTCCGGTTCTTCGGGAAACGGCCGTCCGGCCTGCCAGCCGTTGATTTCGCCGGGCTTGGTGCCAAGGCTGACCTGGCCCAGGCCGGCGCGGGTGGCTTCGACATAGTTGGGGTGCAGGTCGAAGGAGGTGGTTTCGCCAACCTTCAGCTCGACCCAGCCCTGTTCGATAAAGTTCAGGAAGGCCGGGTCGATGATGTCCTTGAACTGCGCGACATTGCCCTGGTTGATGGTCATGCCGGCCGTCAGGCCCGGATGGCTGGGCTGGCTGTCGCGATAGGGATAAAAGCTGTTGTCGACCACGTCGGCCAGCGCTTGGCTGCTACCGAGGGCAGCAGCCAGACCCAGAGCCAGGGTGCAGCGAGTGAGTGTCTTGTTGTTCATGTCCAGTCCTCGTTTTAGAAGCTGTAGCGCAGTGTCAATTGCAGTTCGTCCTGGCCCTTGGCCATGCCCAGCGGGCCGGCGCGGAAGCGTCCCAGCGGCTCATAACCGCCCAGACCAGGGCTGTAGCCCTCCGGATGGCCGGGGAAGGCGGCGGTGAAGGGGTCCCAGGGGTTGCAGGTGCGGCAATCGTCGAACTTGTTGGCGCCGCTGCCGACCTTGAGGTTGGCACCGCCGATCAGCCGCAGGTTGTCGCTGACCAGCCATTCGATGCTGGGTGCTACGGTGGTGGCACCGGCACGGAAGTCGTGGGCGGCGAGTAGTTGCGGGCTCAGGCGATCACGCATCCACCAGCCCTTGACCAGCAGGGTGCCGATCCAGTTGGCCTTCCAGTCAGGGATACCGGCCCGGCCCAACTCACGCTTCTCGCTCTCGTACTGATGGATGTGCTGACCAAAGATCTGCCCGGAGAACAGGAACGCCCGGCGACTGTTCAAGGCCGGAATGAAGATGTTCTTGTCGGCGCCGATCACATAGCGGGTCACACTGTTTTCCGAGTACAGCCGGCTCTTCATGGTGTTGGCGAACTCTTCACCCTCGGTGTGTGCGACTTCAACCCGGAACACGGTATCCAGCCCTTGCGAGTAGTAGTCGAGTGAGCCGCCGAGCAGGTTGACCCGCGGGAAGTGGATATCGAAGGCGATCAGGCTAGGCCAGATCCCGGTTTCCCCGGTAAAGCCGTTCTGCGCCGGGATACCGCCACGCAGGGATGGCAGCTGGCTGCGGTAGGTCAGGGCATTGAGCGAGAAGCCGATATCCCCATAGACCCCTTCGAGCTTGAGACCGAACTGGGTGTTGGACAGGCTCCAGGCCGGCATGTGGGCCTTGCGGATGCCAATCTGGCCGGGCCCGAAGTCGGTGGCGATATCCCCGCCGGCAAAGTTGGCCACGGTGCCGCCGTACTCCCACAGGGTGTTCATGCCGCGGAAGAAACAGCCGGCGTCGAGGATCACGTTGGGGGAGCCGCACTGGCCGATGTCATGCGGGCGGAAACGGTCGAAGTTCCACACGAACGACAGGTTCAGGTCATCGAACACCTCGCCGGCACCCATGCGGTAGTCGGACTTGAGAATCCACATCGGGATGCGGATGTCCTCCAGCTCGTCATAGATGTTGTTGCGCGAGAAGTCCACCGGGTTGATGACATCGAGTACCCGGAACAGGTCGGTCCGGCCCCAGATGACCTGCTGCTTGCCCAGCCGGGTACTGAGAATGTGGCCGTTATCGAAGCCATAGTCGAAGTCGACATACAGCTCACGGATGAAGTCCAGCCGGTCGTTGAACTCGGCGAATCGCAGGTCATTGCTGTCCTTATCCAGGTAACCGTTGATGCAGCCGCGCTTGTCCTTGTCGCAGGGCCGCACCGGAACCCCGAAGGCAACCCCTCCGGAGGTTTTGTGCAGGTTTTCACCCAGCACGATCATCCCGCGATTGGGGTGGTTGGCGACGTCGAAACTGTTGGGCAGTTTCAGGCCGCTGCCGTGTGGCACGCTGGTTGTGCCACCAAAGCCGCTGGTGTTCTCCAGGCTGACCGCGCCGCCGGCCTTGCGCCCGTACTCGCTGCTGTTGAGGTCGTAGACCCCGTCGTAGCTGCCGCGCAAGACGGCATTCCAGGACACGTTGTTGAACGGACCGCGTTCGCCGAGCTTGCGTTCGGCATTGAGTTGCAAGGTATTGCGGAATTTCGACAGACCGGCATGATCGCGCACGTAGGTGGCGTTCTCATAGAAGCCGGTGATCTTGGTTTCCTCATCGGCGATGGCGCTGGCCAGTGAGGTCAGCGCCAGCCCGGCGCCGCCGAGCAGGGCCAGACTCCAGTGTCTGAGGCCTTTTCTTGTTGTTTGCATTGGCAGTTCCTCTTCAGGGCTTAGAAAGGAGCGGCTGACGGGGTGTCAGCCAACCCCCGGGAGTGGGCCGCCCTGGGGCTGGGCGGTCAGGGTTGGGGTGTGTTCCTCATCCAGGTCGGCATGCAGAACACCGTCCTCGTCGGCATAGACGTTGGTGATGAAGCGTGGGCGGAACACCAGGATCCAGGACGGCACCAGCAGCATGGCGGCCAGGCCGTTGATGACGATCATCACGCACAGCAACATGGCGGCATCGGACTGGAAGCGCAGGTCGGAGAGGATCACCCACATGATGATCCCGGCCATCAGAGTCACGGCGGTGAAACTGATGGCCATGCCGGTGGTGGCGATGGCATGGCGTACCGCTTCGGGCAGCCGGCCGCGTTTGGCCATTTCCTCGCGGATGCGATCCATCATGTAGATCGAATAGTCGATACCCACGCCAATGCCGACCGCGATCACCGGCACCGTGTTGATGTCGATGTTGAGTCCGGCCAGGCCCATGTAGGCATAGGTCAGGGTGGTGGCAAACAGCATTGCCAGCAGCATCATCAGCCCGGCATGCCAGGAGGTGTAGAACAGCATGACGAAGGCAAAGATCAGCAGAAATACCAGCGGCAGCACGATCAGGTTGGTCTCGAACGCCGACTCGTTCATGGCCGCGGCCACGCCCAGCGTGCCGCCGGCCAGGCGAATGCTCAGGCCCTCGACCTTGCCTTCGTTCTCAGCGATCCATTCACGGGCCATGTGGATGGCGCGGCGGATGGTCTCGCCCTGACGGTCCTTGTAGTAAAACACCAGGTTGGCGATGCGGTCGTCGGTGTCGTTGAACTCGTTGAGCGCGCCGGGAATCGGGCTGGAGGCCATGTAGGTGAACATCAGCCCGCCGACGTAATCGGCCTCATGGGGAATCTGGAACCAGCGCGGATCATCGTTGTGCATCAGCCGGTTGACCTGTTTGATCAGGTCCGGCAAACCCTTGCTGCCGCCAACTCCGGGGTCGGCCAGCATGTGTGCCTGCAGATCCTGCAGGGCACGCAGCACCTCGGGCTTTTTCAGTCCACCGATTTCGGCGTGCTCGGCGATGATGTACAGCTCTTCGGAGCCGGGGAACCGCTCGTTGACTTCCTTGGACGACAGGTTGTAGTCATGGTCGGGGTAGAGAATCGGTGAGCCCGGCTCGGAGTCGCCGATGCGCACCTGCGAAGCCGAGAACAGTCCGATCAGAATCGCCAGTGCGGCGATGCCCAGGACGATACGCGCGGCACCCGGACGGCTGACGGTATTGGCACAGACGACTCCGATATGGCGCAGGAAGGTTTCCTTGATCTGCGGATTCTTCGGGGTTGGCAGGATCGACAGCAGCAGTGGGACGCCGATCAGCACGGTGAGAATCACCGTGGTGGCCCACAGCGAGGCATAGATGCCGAGCTTGGTGTTCAGGGCAATCGAGCCGATGGCGATCAGCGACAGGCCGACGGCATCGGACACCACGCCCAGCGTGCCGGGACGGAACAGACTTTCGAAGGTGGCCCGAGCGGCCCGCGGGCCATCGCCGCATTCGCGCACCTCGGCATAGTAGCGCTCGACCAGTTGCACCCCGTGGCTCATGGCCCGGGCCGCGATCAGAAACGGAATCACCAGTCCCAGCGGGTCGAGGTTGAAACCCAGCAGGCTGATGATGCCCAGGCCCCAGATAGTCGAAATCAGTACCCCGCCGAGCGGAATCAGTACGCCGTAGGCCTTGCGGAAGTGGAAGACCAGCAGGGCGAGCATGGTCAGCACGGTGAAGATGAAAATCTGCAGGATCTGATCCATGTAGGTATAGGCCCAGCCGACCAGTACCGGCTGGCCGGTGGCATACAGGGTGATGCCATCGCGGGTCTCCGCCTCACGCAGCGCCTGCAGTTGGGCAAAGGTCTGCTCGTAATCGAGCTGGCCTTCGATCAACTGGGCCTTGACCAGCGCCATCCGAAAATCCGAGGAAATCAGCGGCCCATAGATCTGCGGGTTGGCGGCCACGTCGGCGCGCATCTGCTCCAGTTGCTCGGCGCTGTAGGGCGCGCGCTCGGCTTCAAAGTAGGGCTCGGAGTTGATCGAGCCGACTTCGGTCAGCCAGATCTTGCGCGAGTTGCGGTGGGTAATGCTGGAAACCAGGTTGTGGTTGACCCCCGGCAGACTGTCGACCGCATGGGTGATCCGGTCGATGGTCGCCAGGTTGGCGTTGCTGAAGATGTCGCCCTCGTCGAAGGCGATGCCGACCACCAGTACGTTGGCCCCGCCGAAGCTGTCCTTGATGCTGTTGTGCAGCTCGATGTAGGGGTGCTGCTGAGGCAGCAGATCGGCGAAGTCGGTATAGATCTTCAGACCCGGGATGCGCAGCGCGAACATCAGGGTCAGCAGGGCGATGGCGGCCAGTACCTTGCGTGGATTGTTGAAGATCCACACTTCGAGGTTATGCATGGCATGGGTGAAACGGTGCAGTCCAGGCATGTCGATACCCTCAGTCAGTGCTGGCCGCCAGGGCCTTTGGGAGTTCAAGGTTCAGTAGCAGGCCGCGTCCGCCAGCGACCAGCAGTTGCTGGTTCGGCAGCAGTTGGCCGGCGCGCAGGTACAGTGGCTGCTCGGGGGTTGGCAGCGACTGCCAGCGGCTACCGTTGAGGCTCAGCACCGTGGCGTTGTCACCGACCGCATACAGGCCGTGCTCACCGCTGATGAAGCCGAAGATCGGGACCTCGGTGCCGGTCGGCTGGCGCCGCCAGTTGTCACCACCATCACGGGTATGCCAGATGAAACCGTTGAGACCGCCTACCCAGCCTTCCTCGAGCGAACGAAAGTGGCTGGTGTGCGGGTAGAACTCATCCGGCAGGCTGCCGGCTGGCTCCCAGCTCTGGCCGCCGTCGCGGCTGGTGAACACCAGCCCGTACTCGCCGGCAACCACGGCCTGATCGGCGTCGATGAATTGCAGGGTGGTGAGAATGGCGTCTTCATCCAGGCTGGTCTCGTCCCAGCTCTGGCCCTGGTCATGGCTGCTTTGCAGGGTGCTGTAGCTGCCGGCGGCCCACCAACTGCCGTCCGGGGCGCAGGTGGCGGTCATCATCTGCTCGCTGCTGGGCAGTGGGTGGGCGTTCCAGTCACTGGCATCGGGGCTGATGTGCCAGAGCTGGTTGTCGAAGGCCAGGGCGATGAAGCTCTGGTCAGGGCAGACATCCAGATCAATCAGGCCCATGTCGGTGGGCAGTTGCTGGCGCTGCCAGTGCTGGCCGAGGTCGCTGCTGATCAGCACCACACCATGGTTACCGGCCAGCAGAGTGAGCTGGTCGTTGCTGGCCATGGCCTGGTAGAAGTCGGTGCGCTGAATCGGTTGCAGGCTCTGCTGCTGGACCGCCTCAAGATCGAGCGGAGCTTCGCAGCCACCCAGCCAGAGCAGCATGAGTCCCAGAGGTGCCAACTGCAGGGGCTGGCGGACAGGGCGCGCAAGGCGCAGGGGTACATCGAACATGGTGAGTCACCGTCACGGTCTTGTTGTTGTGTGCAAAGCGGCTGGAGAGGCATAAAGCAACGCCTGTGCCAGAGACCGTTAAGTGTTTTCAGGTGACTGATTGGTAAAGATTTTTTGCTGTGCCAGGGTGGCGGTGGAAGAGGCTTGGGCCGATTTCGTGGATTTGATATTGATCAAATGGTAAAGCGGCTCGGGGTGCTTGCTGATTTCATCAAAAGGGCGTGCCCGCCAGGAAGGACTCCGAACGGGCAGCTGTGGGTATCAGGCATCGCTGTCTTCAAAGATGCCGGTCTTCTTCAGCCGGTAGGCCAGGGCCGGGCGGGTCAGACCGAGCAGACGGGCGGCCTGTGAAACATTCTGGTTGGCCAGCTCCATGGCCCGGCGCATCAGTTGCTCCTCGACCTGATCAAGGCTGATCTGCTGCTCGATGATATGGCTGACCCAGTCCCCGCTGACCTGACTATGGGCATGGACCAACTGGCCGCTGGCATTCAGGCGCTCTTCCGGGCAGTCACCCGAGTGTTCGGGAAAGACGGCAAACAGTGCATCCTGGCTGATGGTTTCGTTGCTATCGGTCAGAATCACCCCGCGCTCAATGACGTTTTCCAGCTCGCGGATATTGCCGGGCCAGCGATAATGCAGGCACAGTTCCAGCGCCTTGTCGGACAGGCCCAGGGTGCGTTTGTTGTATTCGCGGTGGAACTTGCGCAGAAAGTGCTCGGCCAGCAGCGGCAGATCTTCGATACGCTCGCGCAGTGGCGGAATCTTCACCGGGAATACGTTGAGTCGATAGAACAGGTCGGCGCGGAATTTTCCCGCTTCCACTGCGTCAGCCAGGCTTTCGTTGGTGGCGGCAATCACCCGCACATCAATCTTGCGGGTGCGAGAATCACCAACGCGTTCCAGTTCGCCTTCCTGCAGCACACGTAGCAGGGTGGCCTGGGCCCGGGGCGTCAATTCAACCACTTCATCCAGGAAAATGGTGCCGCCATGGGCGCGCTCGAAGCGTCCGGCGCGAGTCTGGCTGGCGCCGGTGTAAGCGCCTTTCTCGACCCCGAACAGCTCGGCCTCGATCAGGTCCGGGGGGATCGCTGCGCAATTGATTGCGATGAATGGCTGCTCGGCGCGCTCACTGCGCAGGTGTACGCTGCGCGCGATCACTTCCTTGCCGACCCCTGTTTCGCCCAGTAGCAGTACCGAGACCTTGCCGTGAGCGGCCTTGTCGATCATCTTGCAGACCTTTTTGTAGGCCAGCGACTGGCCGATACCGTAGTACTGACCTTCCTGTTGCTCCAGACTGGTACGCAACGAGCTGAGTTGTGATTGCAGATCGTAGAGCTCTTCGATGATCGGGTCGGCACGGAAATACTGCTTGAATTCGGCAGTATCCTCCCACTCTTCGGCCGGCTTGCCGACGATCAGACATTTTTCATCGCCGCAGCCTTTGCAGCTCACTTCGCGGAAGATGATTTCCCGGCCCATGAACGAGGAGGTATAGGCGCAGGCATAGCCAAGCAGTGACCAGCACACCGGTTCGTCCATCATGCCCAGCTCGGTCTGGCAGATTTCCACCTCGAACGAGTCGATCCACTCCAGCTCGCCATAGAAGTGGCCGGACTGCTGATCGAGGTCGATCTGGATCGGCCGGACCTTGACCATGCCCTTGAGCGAGTGCAATTGCGGGCCGGCGAGGAAAATGTCGAGCTCGCTGCAGTCCGGGCGCAGCTTGCGCGCCAGCTCGGCGTCCTTGAGTCCGGACTGGTAGCCCAGGCGCAGAAAGAAACCCTTGGCCCGTTCGATGCCCAGGTTGTTGACCAGCTCACGGCGGAAGTTGGCCATGGCCGAGACCTGCATCAACAGCATGCGCTGTTCGCCGAACCAGATCTTGCCATCCGTGCTCTGGAAACGGATCTGTTCACTCAGATCCTGGAAATCCGAATACTGCAGCTGTGGCTTATAGTTGATCGCCATGGCGTCGGGCCCCGGTTGTTGTTGTGTGGGGTGGTGGTCAGTCTGTCTTGGCTTGAGACAGTGATCGCAAGGGTGCACTTTTCATCATCGCCTTGATCGTGCTCAAAAATCAATCAAATGATCAGTCGCGCAGAGGCTCATTAACCATATTAGGCCGCGTCTGAGCATTTGCTCAGATGCTTTGGTGGATTTGATCAAATCATCAAAGTTCACCTGCCGGCAATCATCCTCAATGGCTGGGAAAACGTCGCCGGCAGCATGAATGAAAAGAATTTTTCCTTTTTATATCAATATCTTGACTTGTGGTCTGGGTGCGTGAAGGCAACTCTGGCACAGCCGTTGCTCTATCACCCGTAGACAACAACGAGCACAGGTTAACGACCATGAGCCAACCCCAGCAGAGCTTTGACGAGATGACCCGCTATATCCGGGTTCGCAGTGAACCGGGTGCCCGCTTTGTCGAATTCGACTTTGCCATCGGTCATCCCGATCTGTTTGTCGAGCTGGTACTGCCACAGGCGGCTTTCGAGCAGTTCTGCAAGCACAACCATGTGGTGCACATGGACGAGGAAATGGCCCGTCAGGTCGATAAAGAGATGGTCAAGTGGCGCTTTGGCGAGAAGGGCCATCGCTGACCCGGTACTGCACACCCCTCTACAAAAACAAGATGGTACGGTTGCTATGAGTATTGAAATCAAAACCCATGCGGTGGAGCCGATCCGCCACACCTACGGCAATATCCAGCGCCGCTTCGGCGACAAGCCGGCTTCACGTTATCAGGAAGCCAGCTACGACATCGAAGCGACCACCAATTTCCATTACCGGCCGCTGTGGGACCCCCAGCATGGTCTGAATGACCCCAGCCGCAGCGCGGTACGCATGGCCGATTGGCACGCGGTGACCGATCCGCGCCAGTTCTACTACGGCGCCTACGTGCAAAACCGGGCCAAGATGCAGGAAGCCACCGAGTACAACTTCAGCTTCTGCGACAAACGCGGACTGCTGACCCGCTTGCCTGATGCCGTGCAGGAAAACCTGCTGCGTCTGCTGGTGCCGCTGCGCCATGTCGAGTTGGGCGCCAACATGAATAACAGCAGCGTGGCCGGTGACTGCGTGGCCGGGACCATGACCCAACTGCATATCTATCAGGCCATGGACCGTCTGGGTATGGGCCAGTACCTGTCGCGTATCGCCCTGCTGATCGATGGGGGTACCGGTGAGGCACTGGATCGCTCCAAAACCTACTGGCTGGATGACGCCTTGTGGCAGCCGCTGCGCCAACTGGTCGAGGACAGTCTGGTGATCAAGGACTGGTTCGAACTGACTCTGGTGCAGAACCTGATTATCGACGGTCACCTGTATCCGCTGATGTATCAGCACTTCGATCAGTGGCTGGCCGAACAGGGTGCCGAGGATGTGTCGATGCTCACCGAGTTCATGCGCGACTGGTTCAGCGAGTCCAGTCGCTGGGTCGATGCCATGGTCAAAACCGTGCGCGCCGAGAGCGAGGCCAACGCCGAGCAGTTGCAGGCCTGGATCGAGGTCTGGCAGCCGCGGGTGATCGCTGCGCTGGCGCCGCTGGCTGAGGCCAGTGTTGGTGCCCCGGCGCTGACCGAGGTAGCAGCCCAGTTTGCTGCGCGCCTGAAGAAACAGGGTTTCGCTGCACAGGAGATCGTCGCATGAGCCAGCTCGCTTTCATCGTGTTTCAGGACAGCGACAACGCCCGCTATCTGGTCGAGGCGATTGCCGAGGACAACCCCCACGCCGAAGTGCAGCACCACCCGGCCATGATCCGCATTCAGGCCGAGCAGCGCCTGGTGATCAACCGCCACACGGTTGAAGAAAAGATCGGCCGCGAGTGGGACGTGCAGGAAATGCTCCTGGACGTGATCAGTATCGGCGGCAACGTGGATGAGGATGACGATCACTTCATCCTCGAGTGGAAAAACTAGGAGATTCGTCATGGCGACCAAGAACAAGAAACTCAGTCTCAAAGACAAGTACCAGTACCTGACCCGCGACATGGCCTGGGAGCCTAGCTATCAGAAGAAGGAAGACATCTTTCCCTACGAACGCTTTGAGGGGATCAAGATCACCGACTGGGACAAGTGGGAAGATCCCTTCCGCCTGACCATGGATGCCTACTGGAAGTATCAGGCCGAGAAGGAGAAGAAGCTGTACGCCATCTTCGACGCCTTCGCCCAGAACAACGGCCACCTGAATATTTCCGATGCGCGCTACGTCAACGCCCTCAAGCTGTTTCTGACCGGTGTTTCGCCGCTGGAATACGGCGCGTTTCAGGGCTATGCCAAGGTTGGCCGGCATTTCAGTGGTGCCGGTGCGCGGGTAGCCTGCCAGATGCAGTCGATTGACGAGCTGCGTCACGTGCAGACCCAGCTGCACGCCATGAGCCACTACAACAAGCACTTCAACGGCCTGCACGATTTTGCCCACATGCACGACCGGGTCTGGTTCCTGTCGGTGCCCAAGTCGTTCTTTGACGACGCCCGTTCGGCCGGCCCGTTCGAGTTTCTGACCGCCATTTCGTTCTCGTTCGAATACGTGCTGACCAATCTGTTGTTCGTGCCGTTCATGTCTGGCGCGGCGTACAACGGCGACATGGCCACCGTGACCTTCGGCTTCTCGGCGCAATCGGACGAAGCCCGTCACATGACCCTGGGCCTTGAGGTCATCAAATTCATGCTCGAACAGCACGAGGACAACGTGCCGATCGTGCAGCACTGGATCGACAAGTGGTTCTGGCGCGGTTACCGCCTGCTGAGCCTGGTCAGCATGATGATGGACTACATGCTGCCGAACAAGGTGATGTCCTGGAAAGACGCCTGGGAAGTCTATTACGAGCAGAACGGTGGTGCGCTGTTCAAGGATCTGGAGCGCTACGGCATCCGTCCGCCCAAGTATCAGGACGAGGCCAACAAGGGCAAGCACCATATCAGCCATCAGCTGTGGTCGACCTTCTATCAGTACTGCCACGCGACCAACTTCCACACCTGGATTCCCAGCGAGGACGAAATGGCCTGGCTGTCCGAGCAGTATCCGGACACCTTTGACAAGTACTACCGCCCGCGCTTCGAGCACTGGCAGGCACTGCAGGAAAAGGGTGAGCGTTTCTACAACAAGACCCTGCCGCAACTGTGCCAGGTGTGTCAGGTACCGGCCCTGTTTACCGAGCCGGATGACCCGACCCAGCTCAGCCATCGCAGCCTGGTGCACGACGGTGAGCGCTATCACTTCTGCTCAGATGGTTGCTGCGACATCTTCAAGCACGAGCCGGAGAAGTACATCCAGGCCTGGCTGCCGGTGCACCAGATCTATCAGGGCAACTGCGAAGGTGCGGATGTCGAGACCGTGGTCGCCAAGTACTACCACATCAATATCGGCCAGGACAATTTCGAGTACCTCGGCTCGCCCGATCACCGGCGCTGGCAGGCGATCAAGGGTAACAAGCCGCTGGGTGCCGATGACTCCAAGGATGCCGCCTGAAACCAGAACCTGAACTGCCGCCCCGGTCACCGGCCGGGGCCACTACAAGAACAAGGTGACACCCCATGAGCGTAAAAGCCCTTTATCCCTACAGCGCCGAACCCAAGGACCTGCAGGCCAACTTCAACGGCATGCAACTGGTCTATGTCTACTGGCGCAAACACTTGATGTTCTGCTCGCCGTTCGCCTTTCTGGCGGCGCCGGACATGCCCTTGGGTGACTTCTTCGAGCAGGTCCTGCGCCCGGCCATTGCCGCGCACCCGGACAGCGCCGATCTGGATTTCAGCCGTGTCGAGTGGCAACTGGATGATCAGCCGTTTACCCCGGATCTGGCGGCCAGCCTCAAGGACAGCGGCATTGGCCACAAGAGCATGCTGACTTTGACTACCCCGGGCCTGGATGGCATCGGCGGCAGCGCAACCTGAGGGTATTGTCATGAGCTACACAGTCACCATCGAGCCCACCGGCGAGCAGATCGAAGTCGATGACGGCCAGACTATTCTTCAGGCTGCCCTGCGTCAGGGCGTCTGGCTACCGTTTGCCTGTGGCCACGGTACCTGCGCCACCTGCAAGGTCCAGGTGCTGGACGGCGATGTGGATATCGGCGAAGCCTCTCCGTTCGCGCTGATGGATGTCGAGCGTGACGAAGGCAAGGTGCTGGCCTGCTGCGCCACGGTGCAGAGCGATGTAACCATCGAGGCCGACATCGACGTTGATGAGGACTTCGAGGGCTATCCGGTCGAGGACTATCAGGCCACGGTCAGCGAACTGGTCGAGCTGTCGCCGACCATCCTCGGTGTCCGCTTGACGCTGGACCGGCCCATGACCTTCCAGGCCGGGCAGTACATCAACCTGGAGCTGCCAGGCATCGAGGGTAGCCGGGCGTTCTCGCTGGCCAACCCGCCGAGCCGGCCCGACGAGGTCGAGCTGCATGTGCGCCTGGTCGAAGGCGGTGCCGCTACCACGCATATCCATCAGCAGCTCAAGGTTGGCGACAGCCTCAAGCTGTCCGGCCCCTACGGCATGTTCTTCGTGCGTAGCTCGCAGCCCGGCGATCTGATTTTTATCGCTGGCGGTTCCGGACTGTCCAGTCCGCAATCGATGATCCTCGATCTGCTGGCGCAGGGCGATACGCGCCAGATCACCCTGTTTCAGGGCGCGCGCAATCGGGCCGAGCTGTACAACCGCGAGCTGTTCGAGCGCCTGGCCGCCGAGCATGCCAACTTCACCTATGTCCCGGCACTCAGCCAGGCCGCCGAAGACAGCGACTGGCATGGTTTCCGCGGCTATGTACATGACGCTGCCAAGGCCCATTTCGACGGCCGTTTTGCTGGCCACAAGGCTTACCTGTGCGGGCCGCCGCCGATGATCGATGCTGCCATCACTGCCCTGATGCAGGGCCGGTTGTTTGAGCGTGACATCTTCATGGAACGCTTCTACACCGCCGCCGATGGCGCCGGGGAGACTCAGCGCTCGGCCCTGTTCAAGCGCATCTGAAACAAAGCTGCGCGGGAGCGCAAGCGCCTGCGCAGCCGCGATAACCGCCGGCGCGCCAGCTTTCGCAGACTGGTGTGCCAACCATACGAACGGCAGTCGAGAACAACAACCATGACTGACACATTCGAAATGATCGAGCTGGTCAAGGGCCTGCACTTCAGTTGCTCACGTGAGCAGTCCCTGCTCAAGGCCATGGAGCTGGCCGGCAAGCGCTGCATCCCGGTCGGCTGTCGCGGCGGTGGCTGCGGCCTGTGCAAGGTGCAGGTGGTCAGCGGCGAATTCAGTTGCGGCCCGATGAGCAAAAAGCATGTCGATGAGCAGTCCCGCCGCTGTGGTCAGGTGCTGGCCTGCCGGGTCTACCCGTTGACCGATTTGACCTTTGAATACCGGCCGGCCGCCGAGCTGGCCAGCACCCAACAACAAGTCCAATGAGGTGATGAGATGAGAAAAGGTGTGATGCGTCCCGGCCACGTACAGCTCCGGGTGTTGGATATCGATGCAGCGGTCCGCCATTACGCGGACCTGATGGGGCTGATCGAGATGGACCGCGACGACCAGGGCCGGGTCTACCTCAAGGCCTGGACCGAAGTCGACAAATTCTCCGTGGTACTCAGGCCCGATGACGAGCCGGGCATGGATTTCATGGGCTTCAAGGTCGTCGACGATGCCACCCTCACCCAATTGGGCAAAGACTTGCAGGCCTGGGGCTGCGCGGTGGAAGAAATCCCCGCCGAAGAACTCAAGGGCTGCGGCCGCCGCCTACGCTTCCAGGCCCCGAGCGGGCACTTTTTCGAGTTGTATGCAGACAAGGAATACACCGGCAAGTGGGGCGTCTCCAACGTCAATCCGGAAGCCTGGCCGCGCGATCTGACCGGCATGAAAGCGGTACGTTTCGACCACTGCCTGCTGTATGGCGACGAACTGGCCGCCACCTATGACCTGTTCGTCAATGTGCTGGGTTTCTATCTGGCGGAACAGGTACTGGACGACAACGGCGACCGTATTGCCCAGTTCCTCACGGTGTCGATGAAAGAGCATGATGTCGCCTTCATCATGCACCCGGAAAAGGGCAAGTTCCACCACGCCTCGTTCTTCCTCGACACCTGGGAGCAGGTCTTGCGCGCCGCCGACCTGATCTCGATGACCGATACCTCGATCGATATCGGCCCGACCCGCCATGGCCTGACCCACGGACAGACCATCTATTTCTTTGACCCCTCGGGCAACCGTAACGAAGTGTTCTGTGGTGGTGACTATCACTACCCCGACCACAAGCCGGTGACCTGGATGGCCAAGGATCTGGGCAAGGCGATTTTCTACCACGACCGTCAGCTCAACGAGCGTTTCCTCAGCGTGCTGACCTGATACACCCCTGTTCGACGAGACTTGCGCAGCCATGAAAGAGATCAAGCATTACATCAACGGTGAATACGTCGGCTCGGCCAATGGCCGGCTGTTCGACAACGTCAACCCGGCCAACGGCAAGGTCATCAGCCGGGTGCACGAGGCCGGCCGCGAAGAAGTCGACGCTGCCGTCAAGGCTGCGCGTGCCGCGCTCAACGGCCCGTGGGGGCGGATGACGGTGGAGCAGCGCACGGCGATCCTGCACAAGGTTGCCGACGGCATCAACGCCCGCTTCGACGAGTTCCTCGAGGCCGAATGCCAGGACACCGGCAAGCCCAAATCGCTGGCCAGCCACATCGACATTCCGCGTGGTGCGGCCAACTTCAAGGTGTTTGCCGACCTGATCAAGAATGTCGCCGCCGAGGCCTTCGAAATGGCCACCGACGATGGCACCGGGGCTCTCAACTATGCGGTACGCCGGCCCAAGGGCGTGATCGGGGTGATCAGTCCGTGGAACCTGCCGCTGCTGCTGATGACCTGGAAGGTCGGCCCGGCGCTGGCCTGCGGCAACACCGTGGTGGTCAAGCCATCGGAGGAAACCCCGACCACCACTGCACTGCTCGGTGAAGTAATGAAAGAAGCCGGAGTGCCGGACGGTGTCTATAACGTGGTGCACGGCTTTGGCGGCAACTCGGCTGGCGCCTTCCTGACCGAACACCCGGACGTTGACGCCTATACCTTCACCGGCGAGACCGGCACTGGCGAAACCATCATGAAGGCCGCCGCCAACGGCGTGCGTCAGGTATCGCTGGAGCTGGGTGGCAAGAACGCTGGCATCGTGTTCGCCGACTGCGATATGGACAAGGCCATCGAGGGCACCCTGCGTTCGGCGTTCGCCAACTGCGGTCAGGTGTGCCTGGGCACCGAGCGGGTGTATGTGCAGAGACCGATCTTTGACGAGTTCGTCGCCCGCCTCAAGGCCGGCGCTGAAGAGTTGGTGATCGGCCCGCCGGACGATGAGCGCAGCAACTTCGGCCCGCTGATCAGTCTCAAGCACCGCGAGAAAGTGTTGTCCTACTACCAGAAGGCGGTCGACGACGGCGCTAACGTGATCACTGGTGGCGGCGTGCCGGACATGCCGGCCGAACTGGCGCATGGCGCCTGGGTACAGCCGACCATCTGGACCGGTCTGCAGGACGACTCGGCGGTGGTCACCGAAGAGATCTTCGGCCCCTGCTGCCATATCCGCCCGTTCGATACCGAGGAAGAGGCCATCGAGCTGGCCAACAGCCTGCCCTACGGCCTGGCTTCGGCGCTCTGGACCGAGAACGTGACCCGCGCCCATCGCGTTGCCGGGCAACTTGAAGCCGGCATCGTTTGGGTCAACAGCTGGTTCCTGCGTGACCTGCGTACCGCCTTCGGTGGCAGCAAGCAGTCAGGTATCGGTCGTGAAGGCGGTGTGCACTCGCTGGAGTTCTACACCGAACTGAAAAACATCTGCGTGAAGCTGTGAGGCGCCCATGACCGCACCTGTCAACAGCCCGGAAGTTGGTCGCAGCATCACTGCTGCCGGTTTCCAGACCAACCTGCACGACAGCGGCACAGGTTTTCCGCTGATGCTAATTCACGGCTCGGGGCCCGGCGTGACTGCCTGGGCCAACTGGCGCCTGATCATGCCGACCCTGGCAGAGTCGCGCCGTGTCATTGCCCCGGACATGCTCGGCTTCGGCTACAGCGAACGCCCGGAGCAGCCTGACTACCGCCGCGATGTCTGGGTCGAGCACGCCATCGGTGTACTCGATACCCTGGGCATCGAACAGGCCGATCTGGTCGGCAACTCCTTCGGCGGCGGCATCGCCCTGGCGTTGGCGATCAAGTACCCCGAGCGTGTGCGTCGGCTGGTACTGATGGGCAGCGTTGGGGTCAGCTTCCCGATTACTCCCGGCCTGGATGAGGTCTGGGGCTATGAGCCGTCGTTCGAGACCATGCGCCGGTTGATGGATACCTTCGCCTACGACCGCAGCCTGGTCACCGACGAGCTGGCCGAGTTGCGCTACCAGGCCAGCATTCGCCCGGGCTTCCAGGAGTCCTTCGCGCAGATGTTTCCGCCCCCGCGCCAGCGCTGGGTCGATGGTCTGGCCAGTGCCGAGGCCGACATCCGCAACCTGCCACACGAAACCCTGGTGATTCATGGCCGCGAGGATCAGGTGATCCCGCTACAGGCGTCACTGCGACTGGCCGAGCTGATTCCCAACGCCCAGTTGCATGTATTCGGCCATTGCGGCCACTGGACCCAGATCGAACATGCCGGTCGCTTCGCGCGGCTGGTGGAAGATTTTCTCAGCGAAGCCGACAGCGCTTCAGGAGCACACTGACCATGGATCAGACCCAGATCAACCAACTCGGCGACGAGCTTTACCAGGCCATGCTCAAGCGTGAAGCAGTCAGCCCACTGACCAGCCGTGGCTTCGATATCAGCATCGAAGACGCCTACCACATTTCCCTGCGCATGCTGCAAAACCGGCTGGATGCTGGTGAGCGGGTGATTGGCAAGAAGATCGGTGTCACCAGCAAGGCAGTGCAGAACATGCTCAATGTGCACCAGCCGGACTTCGGCTACCTGACCGACGCCATGGTTTACAACAGCGGCGAAGCCATGCCGATCAGTGAAAAGCTGATGCAGCCCCGCGCCGAAGGCGAAATCGCCTTCATCCTGAAAAAGGATCTGACCGGCCCGGGCGTGACCAACGCCGATGTTCTGGCCGCCACCGAATGTGTGATGCCGTGCTTCGAGGTCGTCGATTCGCGCATCCAGGACTGGAAGATCGCTATTCAGGACACAGTCGCTGATAACGCCTCCTGCGGCCTGTTCGTGCTCGGTGACCAGGCGGTCTCTCCGCGCCAGGTCGATCTGGTCACCTGCGGCATGGTGGTGGAAAAGAACGGCCAGGTCATCAGCACTGGTGCCGGCGCTGCGGCGCTGGGTTCACCGGTCAACTGCGTCGCCTGGCTGGCCAATACCCTGGGTCAGTTCGGCATTTCGCTGAAGGCCGGTGAAGTCATCCTGTCCGGTTCGCTGGTGCCGCTGGAGCCGGTCAAGGCGGGTGACTTTATGCAAGTCAGCATTGGTGGCATCGGTACAGCCAGCGTGCGCTTTACCTGACTGGATTGCCACGGGCCTGCGGCCCTCGCAATGACGAGCTAGTGCTACCGGCCTCTCTGCCGTCATTGCTAGCGCAGCGAAGCAATCCATGGTTGGCGACCTGAGCTTACCCGGGCGGTTGACTGGACTGCCACGGGCCTGCGGCCCTCGCAATGACGTAGTGGTTTATTCGCACCCACGCCGTCATTGCGAGCATAGCGAAGCAATCCATGGTGCAGGCAATGCCAGCCGCCACAACAGAACAAGTATTACCCCAACGAGGGCATAAACATGAGCAAGAAACTGAAAGCCGCGATCATCGGCTCGGGCAACATCGGCACCGACCTGATGATCAAGATCCTGCGCAACAGCGAGCATATCGCCATGGGCGCCATGGTCGGCATCGACCCCGAATCCGATGGCCTGGCGCGCGCTGCGCGCATGGGCGTGGCTACCACCCACGAAGGGGTGGATGGCCTGGTCAAGATGGCGGAATTTGCCGACATCGACTTTATCTTCGATGCCACTTCGGCCGGTGCCCACCGGCACAATGAGGTGTTTCTGCGCGGCCACAAGCCGGACCTGCGGATCATCGACCTGACCCCGGCGGCCATCGGGCCCTACTGTGTGCCGGTGGTCAACCTTGAGCAACATATCAACGAAACCAACGTCAACATGGTCACCTGTGGTGGCCAGGCCACCATCCCCATGGTCGCCGCGGTCTCACGGGTGGCCAAGGTGCACTACGGCGAAATCGTCGCCTCGATTTCCTCCAAGTCAGCCGGCCCTGGTACCCGCGCCAATATCGACGAGTTCACCGAAACCACCGCCAAGGCGATTGAAGTGATCGGCGGTGCCAAGCGTGGCAAGGCCATCATCATCATGAACCCGGCCGAACCGCCGTTGATCATGCGCGATACCGTCTATGTACTCAGCGAACTGGCTGACCAGGCCGCGGTGGAAGCCTCGGTGGAAGAGATGGTCCAGGCGGTGAACAGCTATGTACCCGGCTACCGCCTGAAGCAGAAGGTGCAGTTTGACGTCATCCCCGAAGACCAGCCACTGAACGTCCCCGGCCTTGGTCACCTGAGCGGGCTGAAAACCTCGATCTTCCTCGAAGTCGAAGGCGCTGCCCATTACCTGCCGGCCTACGCTGGCAACCTCGACATCATGACCTCCGCTGCGCTGGCTACCGCCGAGCGTATGGCGCAGTCGATGACCCAGGCCTGAGGAGACCATCATGAGCTTCAATCCCGGCAAGAAACTCTACATCTCTGACGTCACCCTGCGTGACGGCAGCCATGCCATCCGCCACCAGTACTCGATCAAGAACGTGCAGGATATTGCCCGTGCACTGGACCAGGCCAAGGTCGACTCGATCGAAGTCGCCCACGGTGACGGCCTGCAGGGCTCCAGCTTCAACTACGGCTTCGGCGCGCATACCGATCTGGAATGGATCGAAGCGGTCGCTGAAGTAGTGACCCACGCCCAGATCGCCACCCTGTTGCTGCCCGGCATCGGCACCATCCACGACCTGGATAACGCCTACAACGCCGGTGCGCGCATTGTGCGCGTCGCCACCCACTGCACTGAGGCCGATGTGTCCAAACAGCACATCGAACACGCGCGCAAGCTGGGCATGGACACCGTCGGCTTTCTGATGATGAGCCACATGCAGACCCCGCAGGGTTTGGCCCAGCAGGCGAAGATGATGGAAGACTACGGCGCCACCTGCCTGTATGTCGTCGACTCTGGCGGCGCCATGGGCATGCAGGATATCCGTGACCGCTTCCGCGCCCTGAAAGACGTACTCAAGCCCGAAACCCAGACCGGCATGCACGCCCACCACAACCTCAGTCTCGGGGTGGCCAACTCCATCGCCGCGGTGGAAGAGGGCTGTGACCGCATCGACGCCAGCCTGGCCGGCATGGGTGCCGGAGCCGGCAACGCACCGCTGGAAGTCTTTATTGCCGCCGCCGAGCGCCTCGGCTGGGAGCATGGCACCGACCTGTACACCCTGATGGATGCCGCCGATGACATCGTCCGGCCGCTGCAGGATCGTCCGGTGCGGGTCGACCGCGAAACCCTGGCCCTCGGTTATGCCGGGGTCTACTCCAGCTTCCTGCGTCACTCGGAAGTGGCGGCACAGAAGTATGGGCTGAAGACCGTCGACATTCTGGTCGAGCTGGGCAAGCGCCGGATGGTCGGCGGTCAGGAAGACATGATTGTGGATGTGGCACTGGATCTGTTGAAAAAACAGGAGCAATCGGCATGAAAGAGCAGAAAAGAACCCTGACCCGTGAGCAGGTGCTGGCGCTGGCTGAGCATATCGAGAATGCCGAACTGCAGGCCCACGACATTCACAAGATCACCAATGACTACCCGGACATGACCTTTGCCGACGCCTACGATATCCAGTGGGAAATCCGTCGGCGCAAGGAGGCCCGCGGCAACAAGATTGTCGGCCTGAAGATGGGCCTGACCTCCTGGGCCAAGATGGCGCAGATGGGGGTGGAAACCCCGATCTACGGGTTCCTCGCCGATTACTTCAGTGTGCCGGATGGTGGCGTGGTGGATACCAAAGAACTGATCCACCCGAAGATCGAGGCAGAAATTTCCTTCGTTACCAAGGCTCCGCTCAAGGGCCCGGGCTGTCATATCGGTGATGTGCTGGCAGCCACTGATTATGTGGTGCCGACTGTCGAGGTGATCGATTCACGCTACGAGAACTTCAAGTTCGATTTGATCAGCGTGGTGGCCGATAACGCTTCTTCGACCCGTTTCATTACCGGCGGGCAGATGGCCAATGTCGAAGACGTCGACCTGAAGAACTTCGGTGTGGTGGTGGAAAAGAACGGTGAGGTAGTCGATGTCGGTGCCGGTGCCGCAGTACTCGGGCACCCGGCCTCCAGCGTCGCCATGCTGGCCAACCTGCTGGCCGAGCGCGGCGAACACATCCCGGCTGGCAGCTTCATCATGACCGGCGGCATCACCGCGGCGATCACGGTCGAGGCCGGGGACAATATCAGTGTGCGTTACCAGGGGCTGGGCAGTGTGACCTGCCGGTTTGTCTGAGGAGAGAACTATGCCGATTGCACAATTGCACATTCTTGAAGGCCGCAGCGACGAGCAGAAGGAAACGCTGATCCGCGAGGTCAGCGAAGCCATCGCCCGGGCGCTGGATGCGCCGCTGCCGAGTGTCCGGGTAATCATCAGTGAGATGCCGAAAGCACATTTCGGGATTGGTGGCGAGCCGGCGAGCAAGGTCAGACGCTAAGACGGCTCCGGGAGGCAGCTATGGCATCCACGCGCACGTTACCGGCGCTGTTTCTGTCCTGCCGCGATGGCCGGCCTGCAGTATCTCGTCCGGCACCGTTGATCAGTCGGCTGGTTGAGCCGGGCACGGCGGTCGAGGCTGTGGTGTTCATCACCATTGAGCACACCGGGTGTGGTGCGCGGCTGTCCGCCGGCCCTGCCGGCAGTGAGCGGCTAGAGAGCCTGGCCAATCTGCTGGCTGAGCAGGGGCTTGCGGTCCAGGTCGAACGCTTGCCGCACCCGGCGCTGGCGGATGTCGCGGCGGAGTTGTGTGAACCGGCCCCGGGTGAATGCATCGTGCTGTGTTTGAGCCGGGACTTGGGCGCATGGCGGTGTCGCCAGGTCGGTCAGGCCCTGAGTACCTGGCGTGATGACCGTGTTTTGCTGGTGTGTCTGGATCGGGTGCGCGAAGACGCCCGGGCCGAAGCCCAACGACCGCTGCATGACCCGTACTGGCGTGGCTTGATGAGTCACTGGGTCGAGCAGCAGCAATGGCAGCAGGCTATGAGCGGCAATGTCGAGCTGGCCTATGAGTCGGGGTTCGACGATGACGGTACCGATACCTTGTGCCTGTTGCAGGCGGCATTCGGTCTGGGTGGTCAGCATATGCCCGAGCGCCTGTTTGGCTTCGACCTGGATGATCATCAACGCGCTCTGGCCGGTTACGGCTGGATGAACTGAGGAGGTCTGTATGGCTGAACTGAGTCAGCAGTCCAGCTTGCACTGGGAGGTGGCGCTGGCGGCGGCCCAGGCGGCAATGGCGCATGCCCGACAGCTGAACATCAAGGTGCATGTTGCCGTGGTGGACCGGGCCGGGCTGGAACTGGCCTATCTGCGCCACAACGACGCATTCCTGCATTCGGCCGATATCGCCCGTGACAAGGCCTATACCGCCGCCGGTTTCGGTTTCCCGACCAGCGCCTGGCTCGGCATTCTCGAGGCCAACCCGGCCATGCGTCTGGGTTTTCCCCAGCGCCCCCGGCTGGTGGTGTTTGGCGGAGGGCTGCCGGTTCTGGTCCAGGGGCAGTGCGTTGGCGGTATCGGTGTCTCCGGTGGTTCGGAAGCCGAGGACGAGGCCTGCGCCCGGGCCGGGCTACGGGCTATCGGTCTGGAGAGCGACTGACCGTCGGTCAGCGCAGTATATCGACTCAGGTCCATGGGCGTACCATGGGCCTATTGCCGTTTTGGCTGGACCACACAGCCCATAACAACAATGACAAGGAGGGAGCATGGCTACCCATCCGCTACCCCAACTGCCTTTCGCCAGCCGCAGCATTCTGGCTTCGACCGATTATGCCGAGGCCGAAGCGCTGATCAACAGCAATCTCAATGAGCAGCGCAGCGTGCTGCCCAGCCGGGCGCGGGCCCAGGCCGACATTCAGATCACCTTGCAAGCCCTGTCTGAAATCAAGCTGTTCGGTGCCCATTGGGGCGATGCCGTGACCGTGCGTTCCTCGCCATTGGCCTGTTGGCCCGGCATTTTGCCGTTGACCGGCGGCGTCAGTTGTCGTCAGGGTGGCCAGAGCGCTGGCGCCGGCGAACTGCTGCTGTTTGCCCCCGAACATGAGATCGACATTACCTGGCACGATGACACCCGTGCGGTGGTCATGGCGCTGAACACCGGTTTGTTGCGTGAACATCTGGCAAGCCAATATCAGCTGGAGTTGCCGCAGGTGCGCCAGCGGGTGCTGAGCATCGGTCGCGAGCATCCGGCCCTGGCCAGTCTTGGTCACCTGTTGCAATTGACCGATGCCGAATTGCGCCAGGGCGGTGGCCTGCTGAACTCGGCGCTGGCGCAGCGCCAGTTCCAGTCGCTGTTCTGTGAGACTTTGCTGCAACTGGTGCCGGAGTTGCAGGCTCTGCCTGAGCGCCAGGTCTTGCCCGGTTTGGTCAAGCGTGCGGTGGATTTCATTCATGCCCATCTGGATCAACCGCTGGGTATCGATGATCTGGTGCGGATCAGTGGTGCCAGCCGTCGCAGCCTGGAACAGGCTTTCCGCTTCAGCCTGCAGACCAGCCCGATGCGCTATGTTCTGCACTGCCGGCTTCAGGCGGCCCACCAATGCCTGCGTCAGGCCCATCCCGGTGAGCTGCAACTGGCCGACGTGGCTTTTCGCTTTGGCTTCTCCCAGCCTAGTCATTTCACCACTGCCTACAAGCAGGCCTTTGGCGAACTACCGTCGCAGACATTGGCGCGTTAGGAAAACACTGATTAAATCAGTTCCGGTGCTGGCCCAATTGTCGCAGACCTGTTCTGGACACGCCGTGAACCCATCCATGGGGGCTTGACGATACCCGTCCGGGGCATCGACAGTCCAGAACAGGTCTGCGCCAACAGGGCTTCTGGGCTTGCGTGCAATTAATCAGTGTTTCCTTAGACGACAACACCCGGCCAGGCCGGGTGTTGTCGTTAGTGCCGGTCGAATTGTTTACTTGAAGCAGTACTCGAACAGGCAGGTCTCGAAGCCGTAGCGGATGTTGAATTCGCCTTCCAGCACGTTGTTGCGCTCGACATAGGCGTCCCAGTCCTTGAGCAGTTCGGCCAGCTTCTCGGGCTTGGCCTCGGCCAGGTCGTTGCTTTCGGTCGGGTCGTCGGCCAGGTTAAACATCTGCCAGGCGCCCTTGCCGTAGGGTGAGGTCATCCAGCTCAGTTTCCAGTCACCCTTGCGCAGCGCCTTGCGTCCGAACAGTTCCCAGCCGATCGCGTGTTCCGGCAGGCTCTGGCCCTGCAGCGCCGGCAGAATCGAGATACCCTGCATTGGCTCGACCGGGCGCCCCTTGAACTCGGGGGCTGGATGCTCGACCCCTGCCAGTTCGAGGAAGGTCGGCATCAGATCCATGACATGCATGATCTCGCGGTTGATGCCGCCAGGCTGGTCAACACTGGCATGACGGATGATCGCCGGTACCTGTACGCCACCCTGGGTGGTCAGACCCTTGAAATACGGGAGTGGGGTCGAACCGACCTGGGCCCACTGGGCGCCGTAGTCGATGTAGGAACCCTTGCGGCCCATGTTTTCCAGGCTGTTGTCGAACGCCTCGTTCATCCACACGTCGTTGCCAGGCAGGCCCAGCGGGCTGTTGCCGTCGGCGCCATTGTCAGACAGGAAGATGATGAAGGTGTTGTCGTACTGCCCGGTCTGTTTCAGGTAGTCGAACAGCCGACCGATGTGATGATCCATGTTGTCGACCATTGCCGCGTAGACTTCCATGCTGCGCGCTTCGCGGGCTCTTTGCTCGTCGCTTAGTTGATCCCAGCTCGGCAGTACACCCTGCATCGGCAGGTGCGGTTCGACATTGGCGTCGATCAGCCCCAGGCGCTGCATGTTTGCCAGTCGCTGCTGGCGGATCGCTTCATAGCCGGCGGCATAACGCCCTTCATATTTGTCCAGCCACTCATCCGGTGCATGCAACGGCCAGTGCGGTGCGGTATAGGACAGCAGGGCAAAGAACGGCTTGCCGGTTTCCCGGTCGGTTTCGATGTAGTCGATCAGTTTGTTGGTGTGAAACTCGGTGGAGAAGAAGCCCTTGGGCACTTCGACCTGCTGGCCGTCTTCGCGGTAGATGGCCTTGGGGTCGACGCTGATGATCGCGGTCATGTCGTCGAAATGGCTGGCACCGCCTTGGACCAGAATGTATGAGCGGTCAAAGCCACGGTTTTTCGGGCTCAGTTCTTCAGTGCGGCCCAGGTGCCACTTGCCGGTGGTATAGGTGCTGTAACCAGCGTCCTGCAGCACTTCGGCCAGATTGGCCACGCGCTGATTTAGATAGCCCTCATAACCGGGCTGGCCCTGCTGGAACGGCTGCATCAGTTCGGCCATGTTGCCCAGCCCGGCAATATGGCTGTCAGTACCGGACATCATCATGGCCCGGGTTGGCGAGCAGGTCGGCGCAGTGTGGAAGTTGGTCAGGCGCAGGCCTTCGCCAGCCAGCGCATCGAGGTTGGGGGTGTCGATCTCACCGCCGTAGCTGCCCAGATCGCTGTAGCCCAGATCGTCAGCCATGATGATCAGGAAGTTGGGCCGCTCGGCGGCGTGGCTGGTGGCGCTGATGAGGCCGCAGGTGAGGGCGGCCAGGGCCAGGTGCTTGAACTTCATTGAGGTGTCCTCTCTTGTTGTTGTGACTCAGAAACGGAATGAACTGCGCAGGGCAACGAACTGGGTACTTTGCCCGCCGGCGCTGCGCACCACGCTGCCGGCCTTGAAGTACTGGTAGTCCAGATCCAGGGTCAGGTTGGCGGTCGGGGTCCAGCGGGCATTGAGCCGGTAGTTGGTGCCGATGTCGCGGCCGCCGACGGCGGTGCTGCCCGGCACTACCTGCATACCGGGCAGGTAGATGGCGTCGTCACTGCTCTGGCGCCAGTGCTTGAAGATCGCTGGTTCGATACGCAGATCGTGGCGTGGCGAGAAAGCCAGCATCGGGCCGACCAGCAGCAGGTTGGCCGGGTTGGTCAGGCCGGTTTCGCCATACACACCGCCACGCGGGAAGTGCGGGTCGAAAGTCTCGGCGCGGCCATCGGTGGGGTCGTCATCACCGGAAGACAGATCGACCCGCACCGCCAGACGCGGCTTCCAGACCTGGTCGAAGGTGTAGCCCGACTCGCTCCAGATACCCCAGGCGCGAATCGACTGACCGGCGAAGTGGCCGCGTTGATGCATGAAATCCCAGCTCCAGTCGTAGCCGTCATGCCGACCGAACAGCCGGGTACCGAGGGTGTAGCGTTTTTCCCGGCCAAGCGTGCCGAGCAGGGGGCGTTGCTTGCGTTCCAGACCCATGGCGTACAGGTCGATGCCGGTAACCTGGGTCTGCGGCAGGCTGGCGTAGAGGCCGTAGAAGCGGGTGTTGTTGTCGGACTTGTCATCGAAGTTGCCATCTTCGTGGCGCACGGTGCGCATGGCAAAGGCGTCCAGTGTGCGACCACCCTGACCGTTCAGGGTCAGGCGCAGGCCGTCGAAGGTCTGGCGGATATTCGGGGTTTCGGCGTAAGTCACCAGCGCGTGCACGCCATAGGCCATTTCCTGGCGTCCGGCGCGAACCCGCAGGCGCTGCTGGCCCAGATCGAGGTTGCTTTCAACGAAGGCCTGATGAATGTCGTTACGACTTTCATCGCGCGGGTTTTGCAGCTCCTTGCCCCAACTGCGGGTGTTTTCCAGTTGTACAAAGGCGCGCAGGCGGTCATCCAGCAGGTGCAGGTCGGCATGCAACTGGGCGCGTTGTTGCAGGTAATTGTCCTTGTGCACCGGGGTCAGGCCGAACAGCGGCTGGCGCACATTGTCGGCCCGGTAGCGCAGCTCGCCGCCCAGTTGCAGCCAGGCCGAGTCGTTCAGGCGGTGATAACGGTAGCTGTCGAACCAGTCGGTACGTTTGGCCGGGTCGTCGAGGAAGCGGTAATCCTCCAGCCAGCGCGGCAGGCCGGGGCGTAGCGGCCGGCTCTGCTCCAGCGGGTTGGCTCCAGGTGCCTGGGCCTGGGCCGGCGGGCTCACGGCGCCAGCTACCAGCAGGGCAGGGATGGACAGGGCAGTAATCAAGGTACGCATGTGCTTGTGGTCCCATCATTGTTGTTATCGGGACCTTGAGTATCCTGCGTGGACTGCGCCGGCGTTATCGCCAGTGCGCAGTGACTTGCGACGCTGCGCAACAAGCTGCGCTATGGCAGCTCATATCCGCGGTCGATATGGCTTCTCGACGAGACATGGGCGCGCTACTTTCGGGCATATACAAGAACAACATCACTCCATGGAGGCGTGTCGTGAGCTCAGAACTGCGCTGGTTGAATGCCTATCCCGATAGTGTGCGCTGGGACGCGCCGTTGCCACAGCGCAGCGTCGATGCGCTACTGGCCGAGGCGGTAGCGGCTTATGCCGAACGCCCGGCGCTCGACTTTCTCGGCAGCAAGCTCAGCTATGCCGAGCTGGACCAACTGATCCAGCGGGCCGCCTGTGGGTTGCAGCGCCTGGGCGTCGGCCCCGGCGTGCATGTGGGGCTGTATCTGCCCAACTGCCCGCATTACTTCATCAGTTTCTTTGCCGTGTTGCGGGCCGGCGGCACGGTGGTCAACTATTCGCCGCTGGATGCCGAGCGTACTCTGGCGCACAAGATCGAGGACAGTCAGACCGACATCATGGTCACCCTGGATCTGGCCGCGTTCTACCCGAAAATGGCTGCGCTGCTGACCAGCAGCCGTCTGCGCGCGTTGGTGGTGGGCCAACTGACCGAATTCAATACGGCGGTTGAGCCGGCGGTCGCGACCCAGTTGGGGCCGTCTGCCGAGGTGATCTATAGCGCCGATTGTCAGCGCTTCACCGCCCTGCTGGATAACAACGGCGAGCTCAAGGCCCATCCGTTGGATGATCCGAAAACCGTGTTGGCGGTGCTGCAATATACCGGTGGCACCACCGGTCTGCCCAAGGGCGCTATGCTGACCCACGGCAATATCAGCAGTTCCTGCGCGCAATTGCGCGAGATTCTCGCCAGCTATCTGCAGCCGGGCCAGGAGCGGGTGCTGGCGGTGCTGCCGCCATTTCATATCTATGCGTTGATGATCAACATGGTGTTCAGTCTGCACCTGGGAGCGGAGATCTACCTGCATCCGCGCTTCGATGCCGAGACGGTGCTGCGCGAGATCGACCGCAACCGGATCACCACCTTCCCCGGGGTGCCGACCATGTTCATCGGTCTGCTGGCCCATCCGCTGACTGCTGAGCTGGATCTGACTTCGCTGAAGATGTGCAACTCCGGCGGTGCTCCGCTGCCGCTGGATGTCCAGCAGCGTTACCAGCAGGTCGCCGGTTGCGCCCTGCGCGAAGGCTGGGGCATGACCGAAACCACCACCACCGGGACTTTTACGCCCAAGGATGCTGAGCCGCATCCGGGCTCCTGTGGTTTGCCGGTGCCGGGCTGCCGGATCAGGATTTTGCCGCTGGATGGCAGAGATCGTGAGCTGGCGCCGGGTGAGCGCGGCGAGGTATGCATCAGTGGTCCGAACATCACCGCTGGCTACTGGAAACGGGCCGACGCCAGCGCCGAGGCCATGACCGCCGACGGCTTTTTACGGACCGGAGATGTCGGCTATATGGATGCCGACGGCTGGGTGTATATCGTCGACCGCACCAAGGACATGATTCTGTGCAGTGGCTATAACGTCTACCCGCGGGTGATCGAGGAAGCCATCTACGAACATCCGGCAGTCGAGGAGGTTTCGGTGATCGGTATCGACGATCCCTATCGCGGTCAGGCACCCAAGGCCTTTATAAAGCTCAAGGCTGGTGCCGAGGCATTCGACTTCGCCACGCTGCAGGCGTTTCTTGAGTCGCGTCTGGGCAAGCATGAACGGCTGGCGGCCATGGAGATTCGCGAAGCGTTGCCCAAGACCCCGGTGGGCAAGCTGTCGAAGAAGGAACTGGTCGACGAGGAGCGCCAGCGCAGTCAGGCTTGCGCCTGAGCGCCCGGCCTTGCGTCAGCGCGCAAGATTTGCTGACGCCGGGCTGGACGCAGAGCCGTTGACCGGCGACCATGCCTGCAAACAATAACCCACAGGCATTCGGTTGATGGCTCATTCCAGCTGGTCACGCTCACTGGCCCCGATGCTGGCACTGTTGCTGCTGGGGCTGGCGATTGCCGGCTGGTGGTGGACCCAGAGCCCACGGTCGCCGGTAACGGTGTCCCAGCCCGAATCGGTGCTAGCCAGCCCGGCACCCTTGACCGCCGAGTTCGTCGGTAGCCAAACGTGCGCTGGCTGTCACACCAAGCAGCACAGCGCCTGGCAGGCGTCCCAGCATGCCCATGCGATGGCCCACGCCAGCGTCGAGACGGTGCTCGGCGACTTCAACGATCAGCATTTTGACTATGCCGGTGTGCGCTCGCGCTTCAGTCAGCGTGACGGCCGTTTTTTCGTCAACACCGATGGTCCCGACGGCAGTCTGAGCGAGTTCGAGGTGCTCTATACCTTTGGCCTGGAGCCGTTGCAGCAGTATCTGGTCGATCTTGGCGCTGGCCGCTTGCAAGCGCTGTCGATTGCCTGGGACACGCGCCCGGCAGAGCAGGGCGGGCAGCGCTGGTTCCACATCTATCCGGATGAGGCGATCAGTCATGCTGACCCGCTGCACTGGACCCGGCCGAGCCAGAACTGGAACTTCATGTGCGCCGACTGCCATGTCACTGACTTTCGCAAGCAGTACGATACCCAGAGCGACAGTTTCGCCAGCACCTGGGCCGAACTCGGGGTCGGCTGCGAGGCCTGCCATGGTCCTGGCAGTGCGCATCTGACCTGGGCCGCTGGCGAACTGGAACACCAGGATCAGGGGCTGCTGCGCCAGTTCAGCGAGCGCCGCGACATGCACTGGCTGTATGAGCTGGAGCGGGTCACTGCGCGGCGCAGTGTGGCGCCGGGCGAGCGCACCGAACAGGCCGTCTGCGCCCAGTGTCACAGCATGCGCAGCCAGGTGACCGAAGGTTTCCAGCACGGCGGCGCACTGCTCGATCACTACCGCCCGGAGCTGTTGCGTGATCCGCTCTATCATGCCGACGGTCAGCAACGTGAAGAGGTGTTCATCAGCGCCTCCTTTGCCCAGAGCCGAATGCATGCGGCCGGAGTCACCTGCAGCGATTGCCACGAGCCACACAGCCAGCGTCTGCGCGCCGATGGCAACGCACTGTGTGCCACCTGCCACAGCCCCAGGCATTTCGATCAGCCCAGTCATCATTTCCACTCGCCGGGTTCGCCCGGTGCCCAGTGCGTCAACTGCCATATGCCGCAAACCACTTACATGGTCATCGACCCGCGGCGCGATCATCAACTGAGTGTGCCGCGTCCGGACCTGACCCTGGCGCTTGGCACGCCGAATGCCTGCAGTGGCTGTCATAGCGATCAGACGCCGGACTGGGCCGCGCAACATATTGAAAACTGGTTCCCCTCCGGCCAGTGGCGTCAGGCCCATTTCGCCAGCGCCTTTGCCGCTGCCGACGCCGGTGATCCGGCGGCCCAGACTGATTTACAGGCCCTGGTGCGCGACCCGGCGCTGGCCCCGGTGGTGCGCGCCAGTGCTGCCCGGCGTCTGCTTCCTGGCATAGACCCGCAGGCCTGGGCCCTGTTGGCAGAGCAACTGCGCAGTGACGATCCGCTGCTGCGTCAGGGCGCGCTGGAAGCGTTCGAAAATGCGCCGCAGGAGCCGCGTCAGCAGTGGTTGCCAGCGTTGCTGGACGATCCGCAGCGCAGCCTGCGGGCCAGTGCCGCCAGGCTGCTGGCCGATGTGTCCTTGCCGGCGGCCCGGCAGCCGGCTTTCACCCGGGCGCTGGCGGAATACGAGGCTGAGTTGGGGCTGCATGCTGACCGGGCCGACTACCTCAACCAGTTCGGCCTGCTGCGTCTGCGCCAGGGCCGCGCCGGTGAGGCCGAGCAGTACTGGGATCAGGCGCTGCGCCGCGATCCGCAACATAGTGCCAGCCGCCTCAATCTGGCCGACCTGTTACGGGCTCAGGGCCGTGAGCTGGCGGTTGACCGGTTGCTGCGTGATGGGCTGCTGGCGCAGCCGCAAGAGGGGCTGCTGCATTATGCGTTGGGGCTGTCGCTGGTTCGTCAGCAGCGCAGCGATGAAGCTATCGCCGCGCTACGCCAGGCCTATCGGTTGCGCCCTGAGGATCCACGCATGGGGTATGTGCTGGCCGTAGCACTGGAGCCGCAGCGTCCCGAGGAGGCCTTGAGCTTGTTGGCGCAGGCCAGCGAACGTCACCCGTTCGACCGCAACCTGCTGTGGGCCGGGGCCAGCTTCAGCGTCAGGCACCAACAGCTGGCGGCTGCCCGTGACTATGCCGAGCGGCTTTTGGCGCTGGAGCCGGAGCACCCGGGGGCCCGGCAGCTGTTGCGGCAACTGCCGGCGCTGGATTCAGGCCGATAGCTGGTTAGGCCTTGCCCAAGCTTCGCGGGTTTTAAGACCGCTGGTCGGGCTGCCTGGCTTTGCCGCATAATGCCGACTTTTATCCGGGAGATGGATCGCTCATGTTGCTGGCTCTGGGTGCGGTGATTGTCGGACTGGCCTTGTTGGTCTGGAGTGCTGACCGGTTTGTCGATGGTGCTTCGGCAACGGCTACCCATGCCGGTGTGCCGCCCTTGTTGATCGGCATGCTGATCATCGGTTTTGGCACCTCGGCGCCGGAGATGGTGGTTTCGGCGCTGGCGGCGATGCAGGGCAATCCTGGCCTGGCGCTGGGCAATGCCTATGGCTCGAACATCGCCAATATAGGCCTGGTGATTGGTCTGGTGGCGCTGATCAGTCCGATTACCGTGCACTCTCAGGTGATTCGCAAGGAGCTGCCGATCCTGCTCGGGGTCACCGCGCTGGCCGGCTGGCAACTGCTCAATGGCCAGCTCAGCCGGCTGGATGCCTGGGTATTGCTGGCAGCGTTCTTTCTGCTGATGGGCTGGTCGGTCTGGCAGGGCATCCGTGGCCGTGGCGATGCCTTGGGCAGCGATCTGGAAGCCGAGGTCAAGGACCATGCCATGCCGTTGGGCCGGGCGCTGTTCTGGCTGTTGTTCGGCCTGGTCTTGCTGGTGGTCAGTTCGCGGATTCTGGTCTGGGGCGCGGTCAGTATCGCTCAGGGCCTGGGAGTCAGTGATCTGATTATCGGTCTGACCATAGTCGCGGTTGGCACCTCGCTGCCGGAACTGGCCTCGTCACTGGCGGCGATCCGCAAGAACGAGCACGATCTGGCCTTGGGTAACGTGATTGGCTCGGGCCTGTTCAATACCCTGGCGGTGGTCGGGATTGCTGCCGGCATCATGCCGTTGGCGGTTGAGCCGGCGGTACTGTACCGCGATTGGGTGCTGATGGCGGGCCTGACCGTGGCACTGTTTGCCATGGGCTTTGGCCTCAAGGGCCGGCAGGGGCGGATCAGCCGTCTGGAAGGCGGGCTGTTGCTGGCGGTGTATATCGGCTACAGCGGTTATCTGGTTTCGACCATCCTCAGTCCCTGAACTCTGCCGCCAGGGCTTGAAGCATCCGGTATGACTTTTGGTCGGCTTGACTGGGGCTCTGGGGTCGGCCCCGTGTATCATGCCTCACTGAACAGCCTGGAGTGTGATTCCGTTGAGCGATATGACTGACAGTAGCCGCGCCACCCCGCAGCACAAACCCCGGCCGATGATCGACCTGCTGGTCAGCATCGTCATCCCCTCGGTGATCCTGATGAAATTCAGTGGCGAGCAGCACCTGGGGCCAACGCAAGGCCTGCTGGTCGCCCTGGTATTTCCGTTGGGCTGGGGCCTGTTCGAGCTGGTGCGCTACCGCAAGTACAACTTCATCGCTTTGCTCGGTCTGATCAGCGTCGGTCTGACCGGCGGTATCGGCCTGCTCAAGCTTGATCCGCAGTGGCTGGCGATCAAGGAAGCGGCGGTACCTGGCATCATCGGCCTGGCGGTATTGATCTCGACTCGCACCCGCTATCCGCTGATTCGGACCCTGCTGTACAACAAGAAGGTACTCAATGTCGAGCTGATCCACGAGCGTCTGGTCGAGCGCGGGCTGGTCGAGGTGTTCGAAGCGCGTCTGCTCAAGGCCACTTATTTCCTGGCCGGCACCTTCTTCTTTTCCTCGACCATGAACTACATTGTCGCCAAATGGATTGTGGTCAGCCCGGCCGGCACCCAGGCGTTCAATGAGGAGCTGGGCAAGATGACCCTGGTCAGCTATCCGATGATTGCGATTCCGTCGATGATCATGATGATGCTCATCCTGTTCTACCTGTGGCGTACCATCCACGGCCTGACCGGGCTGAAGATGGAAGAGATTGTGGCCGAGCATCTGACTGAAAAGGCTTAATGCTCAAGGGCTGGGAGGTGTGATCACACCTCCAGCCAGTCTCCTCAGGCTACAGCCCCTCCAGCGCCGCGCGCAGGGTGGCGACGGTACGCTCGGGGTTGTGCAGCTTGTCCAGCCCGAACAGGCCGATGCGGAAGGTGCGGAACCCGGCCGGCTCGTCGCACATCAGCGGTACGCCGGCGGCGGTTTGCAGGCCATGGGCCAGGAAGGCGCTGCCATTGTGGATGCGTTCGTCGCCTGTATAACTGACGACTACGCCCGGCGCGCCGAAGCCTTCGGCGGCAACACTCTTGAAGCCTTTTTCGGCCAGCAGCTGGCGTACCGCCTGACCGAGCGCCAATTGCTCCTGCTTGACCTTGTCGAAGCCGTAGTCGCGGGTTTCCAGCATGGTGTCGCGGAACTGCTTGAGCGCATCGGTAGGCATGGTCGCGTGGTAGGCATGACCGCCGTTCTCGTAGGCCTGCATGATTTGCAGCCACTTCTTCAGGTCGCAGGCAAAGCTGTTGCTGGTGGTGTCCTGGATAGCTTCAAGAGCGCGTTCGCCGAGCATTACCAGGGCGCTGCAGGGTGATGCGCTCCAGCCTTTCTGCGGGGCGCTGATCAGGATGTCGACGCCGCAGGCCTGCATGTCGACCCAGACTGTGCCGGAGGCGATGCAGTCGAGTACGAACAGGCCGCCGACCTCATGTACCGCATCGGCGACTGCGCGCAGGTAGTCATCGGGCAGGATGATCCCGGCGGCGGTTTCCACGTGCGGGGCGAAGACCACGGCGGGCTGGTGCTGGCGGATCGCAGCGACGACCTCGTCAATTGGGGCCGGGGCGAAGGCACCCTGGCCACCGGCTTCGATCTGGCGAGCCTTGAGCACGATTTCCTCGGCCGGCAGGCGGGCCATTTCGAAGATCTGGCTCCAGCGGTAACTGAACCAGCCGTTGCGGATCACCAGGCAGCGCTGATCCTGGGCAAACTGGCGGGCTACCGCTTCCATACCATAGGTCCCGCCACCGGGTACTACGGCTACGGCGGCGGCGTTGTAGACATCCTTGAGGGTGCCAGAAATGTCGCGCATGACCTGCTGGAAGGTTTGCGACATGTGGTTCAGTGAGCGGTCGGTGAAAACCACCGAGTATTCGAGCAGGCCTTCAGGGTCGATGGCGGGAACCAGCTTGGACACGGGCATTCTCCGGATTCAGACGGACAAGACGCCCGGGCTTGCCCGGGCATTGATGCCACATCCTAACCTGATTTGCCGCAGGAATCAGTCTTGTTCGCGGCTCAAATGGAAGAAGAAGTCAGTCGGCTTGCCCTTGATGTCACCCAGGCCGATGACCACCTCGTCATTGACCTTGCGAAAATAGTCCATGATCGGTTGCTGGTCGTAGATCAGCGCTGCAGAAACCACTCCGGCGTATTTCATTTCACGCATCTGGGCTCGGCCCAGGCCCTCGAAGGTGGCTACGGTGCCGTCCGGGCCATGGACCAGCAGGGGCTCGACATCGGTCAGGGAGTTGAAGCGCTTGCCGTACCAGTTGATCGGGTCCGGTTCAGCGCCGCCGCCGAATTTGCCGCCTTTCCAGGTACCGAGCATGAGCTCGGGGCTGACCGGTTCGAGCTGCTCGAACAGCGGCATCAGCGTCTCGGCCTGGTAGGCCTGGCCGCTGGCGATCATCTCCAGCCAGCGCTGCTCCAGCTCATCAGCCAGGGCTGGGCTGCTCAGGACGGCACTCAGGCCGAGTGCGGTCAGGGTTTTGCGGGTCTTGCTCATGTCATGTCCTCGTGTTGTGACGGGGCATGAACGGACGGTCAACCGGTACACAGACTCCAGCAAGCATCACGGGCCGCATCGATGTCGGCCTGATCGAGCGTGATGTGGCCATCGCGCTCGCTCTTGATCAGGTGCACGAAGGCCCCCCAGACCAATGACATCAACACTTCCGGCCGCACATCCTGGCGGAAGGTGCCCTGCTGTTGCAGGCTGCGGTACTGGGCCAGGATCGGACGCAGGAGGTCGTGCTCCAGCGTGCGGCTGGCCTCGTCCAGATATGGACGATGGTCCTGCAGCTCAAGGAAACGATAAGCGTGCGGTGCTTCACGAGTGAAGGCCAGCATGCGCTGCCAGATCACATCGAACAGTTCTCGCGCCGGTCGGCTCAGGTCAAGGTCGCGGTACAGGCTCAGGTGCAGGGCCTGTTTTTCTTCGCGGAACAGTTCGTTGACCAGGGTTTCCTTGCTGTCGAAATACCGGTAGATGGTACCGGTGCCGACACCGGCCTGTTCGGCCAATACCGGCATCGGTACGCCATTGACGCCGCCTTCGGCAAAGACCTTGAGCGCCGCCTGAAGAATGGCGGTGCGCTTGTCCTTGATCCGTGGGCGGGGTTTGCGGGTAGCTGCTGAACGAGTATTCATTGGCGCATTCTACCTGCAATTGACCGTCTGTCCATCCCCTGGGTTTCAGGTGTAGAAGGTTTGGTAGGGCTGGAAAATGCAGATGTTGGTGCCGCCCATGCTGTTGCCGTCGGTTAACTCGGAAAAGTAGGTAAAGGCGCTGCCGGCCTTGAGTTCGACCGGGATGCGAATGCGATTGCGGTTCTTGCCGGCCTCCGGGTTGCTGAAGCGCTCAAGAAAGATGTTGTCCCACCAGTACAGGTTTTGCGGATCGAACTCCTTGCTGTTGCTGGCCTCGCAGATGCGGAAGACGGTCCAGCAATCGACGCCGCTTAGTTCCTTGAGCGAGTCGCAGGTCACTTCGACGCCGGTCAGCGCAGTGCCGGCTGGCAGCTGCTGGCCCTGACCGGGTTGATAGCTGGCCTTGAGCCGTTCGCGCTGCGGCAGATAGGCGGCCATCAGTTTGTCTGACGGGGCATTGTCCTGTACCCGGGAAATGGTCTTGACGCTGCCATCCTTGCACTTGACTTCGATGACGTACTCGCCGGGCTCCATGAATCCGCTGTAGAGGTTGATCATGTACCAGTGCGAGTTGGTGGTGCGGTCGAAGATATGGCCGTTGAGGTTGCTGATGGTATAGGGCTGGTTGGCGACTTCGGCCACGTAGCCGTTGGGGCCGCGGGCGGTGATGCTGTCGATCAGCTCATGCACCGGGTCGCCGCCGGTGGGATAGAAGGCGATCAGGAACTTGTGTTGTTCCTTGGGCAGCCCGGTGTTTTCGAAGTCCATGTAGACGTTGCAGGCCATCAGATCGTACAGCTCGACTTTACCTTGAGGCATGGTGTTCTCCTGGTTGTTGTGCTTATGAATGAATGTTCATTCAATATAGGAAGAGTAATCGCTGAGCCCGGGCTTGCCAAGTGTTTTCCTGACCAGAGGCTGTAAATGACAACGGGGCGCCAGGCGCCCCGTTGGGAGTTGAGCCGAGGCTCAGTTGCGGCGGCTTTCGACGACCGCTTTCCAGGTCACCGGATCATCTTCCGGCGGTGGCATGCGTGCGCGCTTGTCGGCACTGCGGATCAGGAACCAGGCCAGCAGGGTGAACAGGCCCACCGCCAGCAGGATCAGACTGGCAATCGCATTGATCTCCGGCTTGACCCCCAGACGCACCGAGGAGAACACCTCCATCGGCAGGGTGGTGGCGCCGGGACCGGAAACGAAGCTGGCCAGTACCAGGTCATCGAGTGACAGGGTGAAGGACAGCAGCCAGCCGGCGGCGATCGACGGTGCGATCATCGGTACGGTGATCAGCAGGAAGGTCTTCCACGGCGGCGAACCCAGGTCCATGGCCGCTTCTTCGATCGACTGGTCGAGCTCGCGCAACCGGCCGCTGACGACGATGGCGACATAGGCGGTACAGAAGGTGGTATGCGCGATCCAGATGGTCATGATGCCGCGCTCGGCCGGCCAGCCAATCAGCTGAGCCATGGCCACGAACAGCAGCAGCAGTGACAGACCGGTGATCACCTCGGGCATGACCAGCGGCGCGGTGACCATGCCGGAGAACAGCGTGCGGCCCTTGAAACGCTTGATCCGGGTCATCACGAAGGCGGCCAGGGTGCCCAGCGCCACCGCCGCGTTGGCGGTGTAGAAGGCAATCTGCAGGCTGCGTTTGACCGCATTGATCAGTTGGGTGTTGTCCAGCAGGCCAACATACCAGTGCACTGACCAGCCGCCCCAGACGGTTACCAGCCGTGAGGCATTGAACGAGTAGATGACCAGAATGACCATCGGGATGTAGATGAACGCCAGCCCGACCCAGAGCATGATGGTGGAGAAACTGAAGCGTGAACTGTTCATGCGTTCTTCTCCATTTCCTTGGCCTGGTTGTAGTGGAAGAAAATGATCGGGATCAGCAGGATCAGCAGCATCACGATCGCCAGCGCCGAGGCTACCGGCCAGTCGCGGTTGTTGAAGAACTCCTGCCACAGCACTTTGCCGATCATCAGGGTTTCCGGGCCGCCCAGCAGTTCGGGAATCACGAACTCGCCGACCACCGGGATGAACACCAGCATTGAGCCGGTGATGATGCCGGTCTTGGACAGCGGCACGGTGACCTTCCAGAACGCTTTGATCTTGCTGGCACCCAGATCCATTGCCGCTTCCAGCAGAGTGTCGTCATGCTTGACCAGGTTGGCGTATAGCGGCAGAACCATGAACGGCAGGTAGGCATAGACCACGCCGATATACACCGCGGTATTGGTGTTAAGGATCTGCATCGGGGTGCTGATCAGGCCCAGCGACATCAGGGTCGAGTTGAGCAGACCGTTGGTGCTGAGGATGCCCATCCAGGCATAGACCCGGATCAGGATCGCGGTCCAGGTCGGCATCATGATCAGCAGCAGAAACACCAATTGCTTGTCACGCGGGGCTTTGGCGATGGCATAGGCCATCGGGTAGCCGAGCACCAGGCAAACCAGGGTCGAGTAGAAGGCGATCTTCAGTGAGCCCAGATAGGCTGAGAAATACAACGCATCCTGGGTCAGGAACAGGTAGTTGCCCATGTTCAGTACGATATTCAGCGACTGCTGGGCGTACTGGAAAATCGGCTCATAGGGTGGAATGGCAATGGCGGCCTGCGAGAAGCTGATCTTCAGCACGATGGCGAAGGGCAGCAGGAAGAACAGGAACAGCCACAGATAGGGAACGCTGATGACCCAGAAGCGTCCCCGCGGCAACAGTCTGGAGAGCATCTTGTTCATGAGTGCAGTACCACCCCGCTGTCATCGTCCCAACTGACATAGACCTGATCTTCCCAGGTCGGGCGTGGGAGCCTGCGTTCGGAATTGGCGAAGAAGGCCTGGACGATCAGCCCGCTGTCGAGCTTGATGTAGTACACCGAATGGCCCCCCAGGTAGGCGATATCGTGGACCTTGCCGTGCGCCCAGTTGTACTCCTGCTCGGGCTTTTCAGTGCTGACCATGACCTTTTCCGGGCGCAGGGCGTAGGTGATGCTTTTTTCCTGGGCGCGGGTGGTGATGCCGTGGCCGACATAGATTGGGCGATCCAGCTGCTGGCACTCGATGATCGCATGGTCTTCCATGTCGGCGGTGATCTGGCCCTCGAAGATGTTGACGCTGCCGATGAACTCGGCGACGTGACGGCTGGCCGGGCTTTCGTAGATGTCCATCGGGGTGCCGACCTGGGCGATCCAGCCCTGATGCATGATGGCGATGCGCTGGGCCATGGTCATGGCCTCTTCCTGGTCGTGGGTCACCATGATGCAGGTCACGCCGACCCGTTCGATGATTTCCACCAGCTCCAGTTGCATCTGGGTTCGCAGCTTCTTGTCCAGTGCGCCCATGGGCTCGTCGAGCAGCAGCAGCTTGGGCCGCTTGGCCAGCGAACGGGCCAGGGCCACCCGCTGGCGCTGGCCACCGGAGAGCTGATGCGGTTTGCGCCGGGCGTATTCGGTCATGTGCACCAGCTTGAGCATTTCTGCTACCCGCTCCTTGACCTCGGTCTTGGACAGTTTGTCCTGCTTGAGGCCGAAGGCGATGTTCTGCTCCACACTCATGTGTGGAAACAAGGCGTAGGACTGGAACATCATGTTGATTGGCCGCTCGTAGGGCGGCAGGTTGGTAATATCCTGACCGTCGAGCAGGACTCGACCTTCTGTTGGTCGCTCGAAGCCGGCCAGCATGCGCAGCAGGGTGGACTTGCCGGAACCAGAGCCGCCGAGCAGGGCGAAGATTTCCCCGCGGTTGATGGTAAGGCTGACATCATCGACGGCCAGCGCTTCGTCGAAACGCTTGCTGACACGGTCGATCTTGACGAATTCATCGGGTTTTACCTTGGCCATGGCTTGCTTCATGGCACCTGCTGCACCAACCATAGGATTTCTCCGCTAAACAGCTTTCTTATCTTTCTCTCGTTACCTGGCCCGTCATCGTGCGGGCGGCGATGGAGATGGTTTCAGTTGAAAAGGCATGGCCTGACCGCAAGGGGGGTTGCCAGTGGCAACCCCCTCGAGGTGGATCAGCGACCGGATTTGATCCGGTTCCAGGAGCGCGTGATGATGCGCTGGCTGGCCAATGGCCGGGGCTTGGCTACATACAGATTGGCCATCACCTCTTCGGTCGGGTAGATCGACTCATCCGCCAGAATGTCGGCATCGACCAGTTCGTCAGCCGCCTTGTTCGGATTGGCGTAGGACACATAGTCGGTGATCGGCGCGATCACTTCCGGGCGCAGGATGTAGTTGATGAAGATGTGGGCGTTTTCGGCGTTCGGTGCATCCTTGGGGATCGCCATCATGTCGAACCACAGTGCGGTGCCTTCCTTGGGGATGGTGTAGCCGATGTTGACGTTGTTGCCGGCTTCCTCTGCGCGGTCGGCGGCCTGGAATACATCACCGGAGTAGCCGACGGCAACACAGATCTCGCCATTGGCCAGATCGGAGATATAGCGTGAGGAGTGGAAGTAGGTGACGTGGCTGCGCACGCTCATCAGCAGGTCTTCGGCCTTTTTCAGGTCGTCGGCGTCATTGCTGTTGGGGTCCAGGCCCAGATATTTGAGCGCGGAGGTGAGCATTTCATCACCGGAGTCGAGCATCGACACACCGCAGCTCGACAGCTTGCTGACCACTTCGGGGTTGAATACCAGGTCCCAGGAGTCCAGCGGCGCGTCTTCGCCGAGGATGGCGGTGACCTTGTCGATGTTGTAGCCGATACCGTTGGTGCCCCACAGGTAGGGGATAGAGTAGGTGCTGCCCGGGTCCACGGTTTCCAGGTCGTCCATCAGGGCCGGGTTGAGGTTGGCCATGTTGGGCAGCTTGCTGTGATCCAGCGGCAGGTAGACGCCAGCCTCGATCTGCTTGCTCAGATAGTGATTGGACGGCACCACGATGTCGAACCCGGAGCGACCGGTCAGCAGTCGCGCATCGAGCACTTCGTTGGAGTCGTACACGTCGTAGGTCACCTTGATGCCGGTCTCTTTCTCAAAGTTGGCAATGGTGTCCTCGGCGATGTAGTCCGACCAGTTATAGATCTTCAGCTCGCCAGCGGCCTGGGCTGCACCGGCGAACAGGCCAGCGGTGGCCAGGGCCAGCAACGTCTTCTGCATTGGTTGTTTCATGGTGTCTCCTGTTGCAGACTCCAGCCAACGCCTGTGGCCTGGTCTGCCTTGTTGGTGTTGGCCGGGTGCTGAACCCGGCCGTTTCAGGGTAAATGGGTTCAGCGTCCGGCTTTGATCCTGGTCCATGAGCGGGTGCGTACGCGCTCGATATTCACCGGCAGTTCGGCCAGGGTGAAGAGTTTATTCAAGGTCTCTTCGGGCGGATAGATGCTCGGATCATTTAATACTTCAGGGTCAATCAGCGACTTGGAGGCCAGGTTGCCATTGGCGTAGGCGACATAGTTGCTGATCTCGGCAATGACTTCGGGTTTCATGATGTAGTTCAGGAACGCATGGGCGTTGTCGACGTTGCGTGCATCCCTGGGAATGGCCATCATGTCGAACCACATTGGTGCGCCTTCCTTGGGAATCACGTACTCGATGACCTGGCCGTTCTCGGCCTCTTCGGCGCGGTCGGCGGCCTGGATCACGTCGCCTGACCAGGCTACGGCTACGCAGATGTCGCCATTGGCCAGATCGGTGATGAACTTGGACGAGTGGAAGTAGGTGATGTGTGGGCGAATGCTCATCATCAGCTCTTCGGCCTTGGCATAGTCATCGGCATTGGTGCTGCTGGGCGGCAGGCCCAGGTAGAACAGTGCGGCCGGGGTGATCTCTGACGGTGCATCGAGGAAGGCGACACCGCAGGAGGCCAGCTTGGCGATGTTTTCCGGTTTGAACACCAGATCCCAGGAATCGACCGGGGCGTCTTCACCCAGCACGGCCTTGACCTTGTCGACGTTGTAGCCGATGCCGGTGGTGCCCCACAGGTAAGGGAAGGCGAACTGGTTGCCAGGGTCATTGGTTTCCAGGGCCTTGAGCAGGACCGGATCAAGGTGCTCCCAGTTCGGCAGTTTGCTGCGATCCAGTGGCAGGAAAGCGCCGGCCTTGATCTGTTTGGCCAGGAAGCTGTCACTGGGCACCACGATGTCGAAGCCGGAGTTACCGGACAACAGCTTGGCTTCCAGCACTTCGTTGCTGTCGAAGACGTCGTAGACCACCCGGATGCCAGTCTCGGCCTGGAAGTTGGCCAGAGTGTCTTCAGCGATATAGTCGGACCAGTTGTATACGTTTACTACGCCCTGGGCTTGAACGCCGGCACTGAGTGTCAATGCCATGGCGCTGGCCAGCAGGGTCTTGCTCAGATGCTTTTGCATTGGTTCTTCTCTCCATCCGTTTTGTAAACGCGGTGCCGTGTGCGACACGCTCCCTCCCCAGCACATGCCCGGGGACCGGGCATGCTCCAGTGTAGTCGCTGGTCCGGCCCTGGCTCAGACGCCGAGCTGTTCGGCGGCCAAATCCAGACAACGCCAAGCCTTGGCGACCAACTCGTCGATTTCCTCCGGCTTGATCACCAGCGGCGGCGACATGATCAGGGTGTCACCGACCGCGCGCATCACCAGGCCGTTGCGTACGCACAGGTCACGACACAAGGTCCCGGTGCTGCCCTTCTCGGCGAAGCGCTCCCGGGTAGCCTTGTTCTTGACCAACTCGATAGCGCCGAGCAGGCCAACACCGCGTACCTCGCCAACCAGACGGTGTTCCGCCAGACTGGCGATTTTGCTCTGCAAATACGGTGCCGCTTCCTGCTTGACGTAATCGACGATCTTTTCTTCGCGCAGAATGCGCAGGTTTTCCAGGCCGACTGCGGCCGCCACCGGATGTCCGGAGTAGGTGTAGCCGTGGAAGAACTCGCCGCCGTGTTCGATCAGAGTGTTGGCTACCCGGTCGCCGACGATCACTCCGCCCATGGGCAGATAACCGGAGGTCATACCCTTGGCAATCGGCATCAGGTCCGGCTTGAGGTCGAAGTACTGGCTGCCGAACCATTCGCCGGTGCGACCGAAGCCGCAGATCACTTCGTCTACCACCAGCAGAATGTCGTACTTGGCGAGAATCCGCTTGATCTCCGGCCAGTAGGTCGATGGCGGAATGATTACCCCGCCGGCGCCCTGGATCGGTTCGGCGATAAAGGCCGCGACCTTGTCCTCGCCCAGTTCTTCGATCTTGGCCTCGAGCTGACGTGCAGCCCACAGGCCGAACTCCTCGGGATCCATATCACCGCCTTCGCCGTACCAGTACGGCTGCGGGATATGCACGATGCCGGGAATCGGCAGGTCGCCCTGTTCGTGCATCACCGACATGCCGCCGAGGCTGGCGCCGGCCACGGTTGAACCATGGTAGCCGTTGATCCGGCTGATGATGGTCTTCTTGCCCGGCTTGCCCTTGAGGTCCCAGTAGCGGCGGACCATACGCAGCACGGTGTCGTTGGACTCCGAGCCCGAGCCGGTGAAGAACACGTGGTTCATGTGCGCCGGAGCGATCTCGGCAATCGCCTTGGCCAGTTGTACCGCCGGCGGGTTGGCGCACTGGAAGAAGCTGTTGTAGTAGGGCAGCTCAAGCATCTGCTTGTAGGCCACCTCGGCCAGTTCGGTACGGCCGTAGCCGATGTTGACGCACCACAGCCCGGCCATGCCATCGAGAATCTGGTTGCCTTCACTGTCCCACAGGTAAACCCCCTGAGCCCGCTCGATGATGCGCGCGCCCCGGGCGCCCAGGTCTTTGTGGTCGGTGAACGGATGCAGGTAATGGGCGGCATCCATGGCTTGCAGCTCGGCGGTGGTATGTCGGATCTGACTGCTCATTGATTCTTCCTCCATGCCGGCCCAGGGCGATACGCCGGCAAGTTGCCTTCAACCGCGCCCGGCCCGGGCGCTTCTATTTATACGCTCAGCAGCAGGAACTCACGTTCCCAGGAACTGATTACACGTTTGTAGTTTTCGTGCTCGACCCGCTTGACCGCGACATAGCCACGGCAGAACTTCTCGCCCAGCACTTCCTGGACCTCGTGACACTGCTCCATGCGCTCCAGTGCCGACTCCAGGGTCAGCGGCAGGCGCAGGTTGCGGCGCTCATAGGCACGGCCCTTGACCGGCGCCGATGGGGTGATCTTGCTGACCATGCCCAGGTAGCCGCACAGCAGGCTGGCGGCAATGGCGATATAGGGGTTGGCGTCGGCCCCGGCCAGGCGGTTCTCGACCCGGCGGTTCTGCGGATCGGAGTCCGGCACGCGCAGGCCGGCAGTGCGGTTCTCCTCACCCCATTCGACGTTGACCGGTGCCGAGGTGTCGGGCAGGAAGCGGCGGAATGAGTTGACGTTCGGGGCGAACAGCGGCAACACCTCGGGGATGAAACGCTGCAGGCCGCCGATGTGATGCAAGAACAGTTCGCTCATGGTGCCGTCGGCATTGGAGAACACGTTCTTGCCACTCTTGCGGTCGATGATGCTCTGGTGCAGGTGCATGGCGCTGCCCGGCTCGTTGGTGATCGGCTTGGCCATGAAGGTGGCGGTCATGTCGTGCTTGAGTGCAGCCTCGCGCATGGTGCGCTTGAACACCAGGATCTGGTCGGCCAGTGACAGTGGGTCGCCGTGACGGAAGTTGATCTCCATCTGCGCGGTGCCTTCTTCGTGGATCAGGGTATCCAGATCCAGGCCCTGGGCCTCACACCAGTCGTACATGTCTTCGAACAGCGGATCGAATTCGTTGGCAGCGTCGATCGAGAACGACTGCCGGCCGGTTTCCTGGCGTCCGGAACGTCCGATCGGCGGCTGCAGCGGCAGGTCCGGGTCCTCGTTGCGGCGGGTCAGGTAGAACTCCATCTCCGGCGCCACCAGTGGCTGCCAGCCCTTGTCGGCATACATCTTGAGCACTTTCTTCAGGATGTTGCGCGGTGACATGTCGATGGGGTTGCCCATCTTGTCATAGCAGTCGTGGATGATCTGTGCGGTTGGCTCGATAGCCCACGGCACCAGATAGATGGCGCTTTCATCCGGCTTGCAGACCATGTCGATGTCGGCCGGGTCGAGCAGCTCGTAATAGATGTCATCTTCGACGTAGTCACCGGTCACCGACTGCAACAGAATGCTTTCGGGCAGGCGCATGCCTTTTTCCGAGATGAATTTCATCGTCGGCGCGATCTTGCCGCGGGCAATGCCGGTCAAATCCGAGACCATGCATTCCACCTCAGTGATCTTGTGTTCCTTGAGCCATGCTTCAATCTTGTCCATACAATCCTCAGGAGTGCCTGGCTGCACGTGCCCGGCAGGCGTCGCCAAACGCCTTGAATATCGACAGGTAGAAGGGGTTTTTCGTGACCTTCCACTCTGGATGCCATTGCACGCCCAGCGCGAAGTTGGGAGCTTGGCTGACCGAAAAGGCTTCGATCAGTCCATCGGGCGCAGTTGCTTCGGGCCGCAATCCGGGCGCCAGCTGGTCCACGCCCTGGGTATGCAGGGAGTTGACCTGTGCCGAGTTGCGGCCTGACAGTTCATAGAGTAGTCCTCCCGGTTCGATCTGAACCTCGTGGGACAACCCATATTGGACATCAACTGGCTGCTCCTTGTCTTCACGATGCTCGATGAATCCACCGACTTCGTGCAGGCGCTGGTGCAGGCTGCCGCCAAAGGCGACATTCATTTCCTGAAAACCGCGACAGATACCCAGCACCGGGATGCCGCGCTCGACGGCGCGCTTGATCAGCGGCAGGTTGGTGGCATCGCGTTTGGGATCATGTTTGGTGCCCTCGACACTGGCTGGGCCCTGATAGTGATGCGGTTCGACATTCGAGGGCGAGCCGGTGAACAGCAGTCCGTCAAGATTATCGAGCAGTTGCTCGGCATCCAGGCGCTCGCCCAGTGCCGGGATCAGCAGAGGCAGGCCGCCGGCACCATCGACCACGCCGAGAATGTATTTCTCACCGACGATGTGGAACGGGTGAAGGCCAAGCTGGTCGGTGCAACAGGAGATGCCGATAAGGGGTTTGCGTGTCGTGGACATGATGCTGAGTCTGTGTTGTATATCTGACATGACGTCATTGTTGTTCGATTTTTTACACAATAGCAATAAAAAATAATTAACACAAAGCCCGTTTTTTTTGACAGATAAAACCGCTTTGCCGTGAGTGTTAGGGATCCTAATGGGCCTAAATGGTGCAGTGTGCACCGCGATTGGGCGGGTGCGGCTCTATTGACTCCCCAAGGCCTTTCGGATTTACTCTCATCTTAGAGCTAACGTGATTGATATATTTTACAAATAACAGGTGACAAACCATGCAAGCCCAAGCCGGAACGGACGCTACCGCAGTGAAGGCTGTCGCAGCCGCCATCAAGCCTGCCAGTGTCCAGGAAGCTGAGGCGTTCCTCGCCAAGCATCCGGAAATCCACTTCATCGATCTATTGATCGCCGATATGAACGGCATCGTGCGCGGCAAGCGCATCGACCGCTCCGCCCTGGTCAAGGCCTATGAAAAGGGCATTGCCCTGCCGGCTTCGATCTTTGCCCTGAACATTCAGGGCACAACGGTTGAAGAAACCGGGCTGGGGTTGGAAATCGGTGATGCTGATCGCATTTGTATGCCAATCCCCGGGACGCTGAGCATCGAGCCCTGGCAGAAGCGTCCAACCGGACAGTTGCTGATGACCATGTTCGAGCTGGATCGAACGACGCCCTTCTTCGCTGATCCCCGTTATGTCCTGCAACGCATCGCCCAACGCTTCGAAGAGTTTGACCTGAAAATTGTTTCAGCTTTTGAGTTGGAGTTTTACCTGATCGACCAAGAGAACATTACCGGTCGCCCTCAGCCCCCCCGTTCCCCTATTTCCGGCAAGCGCCCCAACTCGGTTCAGGTCTACTCGATGGATGATCTGGATGAGTACGCCGAGTTTCTCGAGGACGTCATCGAAGCTGCCCACGAACAGGGCATCCCCGCTGACGCCATCGTCGCCGAATCGGCGCCTGGTCAGTTCGAGGTCAACCTGCATCACGTCGATGATCCGGTGAAGGCTTGTGACTACAACGTCTTGCTCAAGCGGGTGATCAAGAGCGTGGCCTATGATCACGAGATGGACACCACCTTTATGGCCAAGCCTTATTACGATCAGGCAGGCAATGGCATGCATGTGCACATCAGCCTGGTCGACAAGGATGGCCGCAATGTGTTCGCGCCCAATCCCGATGGCAGTCTGAGTGATCTGCTGCGCTGGTCGATTGGTGGTCTGCTCGAGTGCCTGCCGCAGTACATGGCGTTCCTGTGCCCGAACGTGAATTCCTACCGCCGTTTCAGTGCCGGCTTCTATGTGCCCTGTGCGCCGACCTGGGGGATCGACAACCGTACCGTGGCAGTTCGGGTGCCCGGTGGCGAGCCGGAAGCGATGCGGATCGAGCATCGCCTGGCCGGTGCCGATGCCAACCCTTATCTGCTCATGGCCGCGCTGCTCAGCGCCATCCACTACGGCATCAGCAACAAGATCGAACCGCCAGAGATGACTGAGGGCAATGCCTACGAGCAGCACGAGGTGTCGCTGCCAACCAACCTGCGTGATGCGCTGCGGGAGTTGGAAAACTCCGAGGTGATGAAGGCCTACATCGGCGAGGAGTATCTGGACGTGTTCGAGCTGTGCAAGGAAAGCGAGCTGGACGAGTTCGAGAAAACCATCTCTGATCTGGAGTATATGTGGTATCTGCATACGGTCTGAGTGTGGCCTGCTGCTGATACGAAAATCCCGCCTGCGTGGCGGGATTTTTGTGTCCCCCCGGATGGTCCGTGCCATTGCTTGGGGCCAACACCAAAACTGATTTAATCAGTGTTTCCTTAATCGTTTGCTCAAGGAAAAACCTATGATCGCTCAACCTACCTGGTATCAGGCCAGTGCCCATTCAGCACCGGCGCATCCAGCGCTCAGCGGCGAGCGCCGCGCCGACGTCTGTATCGTCGGCGGTGGCTTTACCGGGGTCTCGGCAGCGCTGGAACTGGCCCAGGCCGGGCGCCGGGTCATCCTGCTGGAGGCCGAGCAGATCGGCTGGGGCTGCTCCGGGCGCAATGGCGGACAGATCAACCCCGGGCCGGCCTGTGACTATGCAACCCTGGTGCGTCAACTGGGCGCGGCCGATGCGCGCAAGGTCTGGGCCTTGTCGGTCGAGGGGGTTGAACTGTTGCGCCGGCGGGTGGCCGAGCATGCCATTGACTGTGATTTGAAGGCCGGCATCCTGCTGGTGGCCAACAAACTCCGCCAGGTCGATGAACTGCAGCAATGGCAGGCCTCGTTGCAGGCGCTGGATTACCAGCAGCTGGAGTTTTATGACCGGGCCAGTCTGCAGCAGTTGCTGCGCGCCGATTATCAGGCCGGGGTCATGGACTGGGGGGGTGGTGACCTGCATCCACTCAATTATCTATTGGGCCTGGCGCGTGCGGCGCAGGCGTGCGGTGCCGAGCTGTTTGAGCGCTCAAGGGTGCTGGACTGGCAGCAGGATGCTCTGGGGGTGACTGTACGCAGCTCGCACGGGCAGGTACGGGCCGAGCAACTGATTCTGGCCGGCAATGCCTATGTCGGAAAGCTGTTGCCCTGGACCCAGCGACGCTTCATGCCGATCGGCAGCTATATCGGTGCCACGGCGCCGCTCGGAGATCTGGCCGGACAACTGATTCCGTCGCGCGCGGCGGTCTGCGATATGAACCATCTGATCGACTATTACCGCCTGACTGCCGACAACCGGCTGCTGTTCGGTGGCCGGGCCAGTGCCCGCGACGGCCATCCGAACCGCTTGCGGGCGGTCATGCGCACACGCATGGCGCAGGTATTTCCGGCGCTGGCCGAGCAGGACTTCGAATATCTGTGGGGCGGTCAGGTGGCGATGACCGCCACCAAGGCGCCGCAGTTTGGCCGCATCGGCAGCCGGGTGCTGTTTGCCCAAGGTTATTCGGGGCAGGGGGTGGCGCTGGCTGGGCTGGCCGGACAATTAGTGGCCCAGGCATTGATCGGCCGGGCTCAGGGCTTTGATCTGTTTGCCCGGCTGCGGCATCCGCTGGTGCCGCCGGGGGCACCGTTGCAGGTGGCGGTCCGGGCTTTGGCCTTGCTGTGGTATCGTCTGCGCGATATGCGATAAAGCGGCCAAACCATGACCAAGCCCAAAGTCCCGAAACGTCGAGCCAGCAGCCAGGATCGGATCGAACGGATTCTCGATGCTACTGTGCGCCTGCTCAGCCGCCAGAGCCTGGCGGAGCTGTCGATCTACACCATCGCCGAGGAGGCCGAGATACCACCTTCATCGGTCTATCACTTCTTCCCGCAGTTGGGTGATGTGCTGGCGGCTTTGGCTATGCGGGTGTTTGCCGAGCTGGATGAAGTGCTGAATGCACCGTTCCAGCAGCCGGCTCCTGCCACCTGGATGGCGCTGGTCGAGCAGTTGGAGGCGCGTTTTCAGCACTACTACCAAACCCATCCGGCAGCCTGTGAACTGATCCTCGGTGCCTATGAGTTGGCGGCGATCCGTCAGGCCGACCGCCAGCATGACCGGCAGTTGGGCGATAGCCTGCGGGTATGCCTGGAGCGTCATTTTCAGCTGCCGGTGCTGCCGGAGCAGGTTGATATCTTTACCCTGGCCATGCAGGCAGCGGACAAGCTGCTGGCGGTCGATTACCAGCAGCACGGGCGCCTGACGCCAGCCATGTGTCAGGAAGCGACCCGCATGATGCTGGCCTATCTGGGCCTGTATCTGCCGCCGCTGTTGGCGCCGGTGCGAGCTGACTGATGGGGCTGTGGCGGCGCTGGAAGCTCTGGCGCGAAAATCAGCGTCTGGCCCGTTTGCAGGTCGGGCCGCAGGATTGGCAACGGGCGCTGGGTGACTGGCCGGCCTGGCAACGTTTGCCGGCCCCGCAGCGCCAGCGTCTGCAGGATCTGGCTCTGCGCTTTCTGCTGCGCAAGCATCTGGTGGCCGTGCAGGGCGCCGAGCTGGATGACCGGTTGCGCCTGCGAATTGCTGGCATGGCGGCGTTGCCGGTGCTGGAGTTGGGCCTGGACTGGTATGCCGGCTGGCACACTCTGATCATTTATGACGGGCCGTTTGTTACCGAGCACCAGTGGATGGACGAGGCTGGCGTGGTCCATGAGGAACTCAGTGAACGCAGCGGCGAAGCCTGGGAGCGCGGGCCGGTGGTGTTGTCTCTGGCCGATGTCCTGGCCTCTGGTCAGGGCCAGGGCTACAACGTGGTAATCCATGAGTTGGCGCATACCCTGGATATGCGCCAGTCCGGCGCCAATGGCGCGCCACCGCTGCATGCCGGGATGGATGCCGATGCCTGGCAGCGCGATATGCAGGCCGCCTGGGATGATCTGGCCCGGCGAGCTGAGCAGGGCGACTGGCTGCCGGTCGACGAATACGCTCTGGAAGATCCGGCCGAGTTCTTCGCGGTACTCTCGGAAAGTTTCTTTGAAAACCCCGCACCCTTGCATCAGGCCTGGCCGCGGGTCTATCAGCATCTGTGCGCGTTTTACCGCCAGCAACCGCGGTAGTGCCCGACGCGATTTACTGGCCTGTTGCTCGGTTCGGCGTACGCGGCCTTAGCGACTATTCTGAATGCAGCAGATCAGGTTTTTTGCAGATAAAAATCGGCATTTTTTTGTCACTTGAAAGCTGTAGTGTGTTTTTTAGCTTGTAAGGCAGATATTTATCGAATATAAAGGTTGAAATCCTCTCACCTAGGAGTCTGTCATGTCTCGTCTCGTCAGCGTTGCCGCCACCCAGATGAGTTGTAGCTGGGATCGTCAGGACAATATCGCCAAAGCCGAACGCCTGGTGCGTGAGGCCGCCGCCAAGGGGGCGCAGATCATCCTGATTCAGGAGTTGTTCGAGACTCCGTATTTCTGCCAGAAACCCAATGCCGACTACCTGCAACTAGCGACCACAGTCGATGAAAATCCGGCTATTGCGCATTTCCAGCAACTGGCCCGGGAGCTGGAAGTAGTGCTGCCGATCAGTTTCTTCGAGCTGGCCGGTCGGGCCCGGTTCAACAGCATTGCGATCATCGATGCCGATGGACGCAACCTTGGGGTCTACCGCAAAAGCCATATTCCCGACGGCCCGGGTTATCACGAAAAGTACTACTTCAACCCCGGCGATACCGGGTTCAAGGTCTGGGATACCCGCTATGCACGGATTGGGGTCGGGATTTGCTGGGACCAGTGGTTCCCCGAATGCGCCCGGGCGATGGCGCTGCTGGGCGCGGAAGTATTGTTCTATCCGACTGCGATCGGCACCGAACCGCATGACCCGAACATCAATTCCCGGGAGCATTGGCAGCGGGTCCAGCAGGGCCATGCCGGTGCCAACCTGATGCCGTTGGTGGCCAGCAACCGGATCGGCAAGGAGGTTCAGGGCGATTACGACATCAGCTTCTACGGCTCTTCCTTTATTGCCAACCAGTTGGGCGAGAAGGTTCAGGAGCTGAACCAGACCGAGGAGGGCGTGCTGGTCCAGCAGTTCGATCTCGATCAGCTGGAACATATCCGCAGCGCCTGGGGTGTATTCCGTGATCGTCGGCCAAATCTGTACGGGCCGATCAAGACCCTGGATGGTTCGCTGGAGTCCTGAACATGTATACCCTGCATTCCACCCCGCGGGCCGATGGCTTTTACATGCCCGCCGAATGGGCGCCGCACGGCCAGACCTGGATGGTCTGGCCAGAGCGCCCGGACAATTGGCGACTTGGGGCCAAGCCGGCTCAGGCGGCGTTTGCCGAAGTAGCCAAGGCGATTGCCGGATTCGAGCCGGTCAGTGTCTGCGTCTCCGCCGGCCAGTACGAAAATGCCTGCGCTCAGCTCGACCATCCGGGAATTCGGGTACTGGAGATGAGCAGTGACGATGCCTGGGTACGCGATACCGGGCCGACCTTTGTCATCAATGGTCAGGGCGGGTTGCGTGGCGTCGACTGGACCTTCAACGCCTGGGGCGGCTTCAATGGCGGCTTGTATTGGCCCTGGCAGCGTGACGATCAGGTGGCCGGCAAGATCCTCGGGCTGGAGCGCTGCCCGCGCTACCGTACTGACGGTTTTGTGTTGGAGGGTGGCGCCATTCATGTGGATGGCGAGGGTACGCTGATTACCACCGAGGAATGCCTGCTCAATCCCAACCGCAACCCGCATCTGGTGCGCGAGGAGATTGAGCTGCGGCTCAGCGACTACCTGGGCATCGACAAGGTGATCTGGTTGCCGCAGGGGCTTTACAACGACGAGACTGACGGGCACGTCGACAATTTCTGCTGCTTCGTGCGGCCCGGTGAAGTGCTGCTGGCCTGGACCGATGACGAGGCTGATCCCAACTATCCGCGTTGCCAGGCTGCGCTCAAGGTGTTGCAGGCCAGTCGCGATGCAAGGGGCCGGGAGCTGTTGGTGCATCGGATGCCGATTCCTGGGCCGCTGCAGGCCTCGGCCGAAGAGTGCGCCGGGGTGGATCGGGTAGTCGGCACTCAGCCGCGTGATCCGTCGATCCGCCTGGCCGGGTCCTATGTCAACTTCCTGATCGTCAACGGTGGCATCGTCGCCCCCAGTTTTGCTGATCCCGCCGATGAACAGGCCCGCGAGATATTGGCCCAGCTGTTTCCCGAACGCCGGGTCGTGATGGTTCCGGGGCGGGAAATTCTGCTCGGCGGCGGCAATATCCACTGTATTACTCAGCAACAACCTCAGCCTTGACACCACCCCGGTCCTGAATTCGGTTATAGTCAGGCCGGGGCCAGCCCCGTGTTGCCAGCGCCACCCCGTTCGGTGTGGCGCTGTTCAGGTCCAAGAGCGGACCAGTATCTTGCATTGTAAGGATTAGCATGCACTCCATATCCCTCTTTCGTTTTGCTCCGCTAGGCACTCTGGTTCTTGGTCTGGCGTTGTCCGGTTGTGCCGTGACTCAAACAGCTACCACCCCGGCAGATGGTGTCAGGACGCTGGCTGGTGAAATCACCACGCGCAGCGCCGTTAACCACAAGGACGGTACGCGCTACCAGAGCTTTACTCTCAATCTGCGTCAGGGCGAAATGATCCGGGTCAGCCAGGAAGGTGCGCTGAGCGCCCCGGTGTTCACTTTGCTCGACCAGCAGCAACAACTGATCAATGGCCCGCGCCCCGGAACGCTGTACCTGACGCCGCCTGCCGATGGACGCTACACCCTGACTGTCAGCGGTGCCGACAGTAGTGCCTATGGCCCCTTTCGTCTGACCCTGGAGCCGGTGATCCCGCACAATCAGGGTGAGCTGGTCGTGGGTGAGCCGATCCACGGGGTGCTGACGGGCAGTGCCAACCAATATCAGTTGACGGTCAGCGAGGCCGGCCTGTACGAGCTGACGCTGGATTCCGATGAGTTCGACGCAGTGCTGAAGCTGCAGGGCAATGGCCTGGAGCTGGAGGATGACGATGGCGGCACTGGCACCAACTCTCGGCTGTCGACCCTGTTGCAGGCCGGTAGTTATCAGGTTATCGCCGGTAGTTGGGGTGACTCGGAAGCGGGTGTCTACAGCCTGGCATTGAATCGCCGGACGTTGCCGGCCGATCTGGTGCTGGTCAATGAGGGCGCCTTGCGTCTGGGTGATGAAATCACTGGCCTGGCTACCAGCGAGGCGCGGACCTACAGCCTGAATGTGCCCAGCCGCGGCATGCTGCGTTTGCGCATGAGTTCGGTTGAGGTCGACAGCTACCTGCAACTTGAAGGTCAGGGGCTGAACGTGACCGACGATGACGGTGCCGGCCAGGGCTATGACGCCCAGATCGTTACCCTGGTTGAGCCGGGCAGCTACAGCGTCAAGGCCTCCAGTGTCGGCAGCGACAGCGGCCTGTTTACCCTGAGCAGCAGCCTGAGCCCGGTGCGTTCGGTCGGTAGTCTGGTGCGGCCGGGGGATGCCGTGGCCGGGTCTCTGAGCAATGGCCGTACGGCGACCACCACGCTGCGTATCAGCGAGGCTGGCAGCTATCGCATTGAGCTGTACTCAAGTGCCTTCGATGCCTATCTCAAGCTGGAGGGCAATGGTCGTCAGGAAGAGGATGATGATGGTGCCGGTGGGACCAATGCTGGTCTGAACCTGCATCTTGAGCCGGGCGACTATCAACTGATCGGCTCGGCCTACGGTAATTCGGGTAGTGGCGATTATCTGTTATTGGTTGAGGCGCGCTAAACGAGCGACCGAGGCTATTTGCCCGGTGCTATCTGAACGCCCTGGCCCGCCGCGAAGCGACTGGCCAGGGCGGCGCGTTACTCAGCCCGCCAGAAGTTGCCGTCCACGGCCTACCGCCGCCAGCACCTGAGCCGGTGCGGTGCCGCCGATATGGTCGCGGGCATTGACCGAGCCTTCCAGAGTCAGCACTTCGAATACATCCTCGCCGATCTGGTCGCTGAAGCGGCGCAGCTCATCCAGGCTCATCTCGGCCAGATCCTTGCCGCTGTCCACTCCGTATTTCACCGCGTGGCCGACGATCTCGTGGCAGTCGCGGAACGGGATGCCCTTGCGCACCAGGTAGTCAGCCAGGTCGGTAGCGGTGGAGAAGCCACGCCGTGCCGCCTCGCGCATCACGTCCACGCGCGGCTTGATCGCCGGGATCATGTCGGCGAAGGCGCGCAAGCTGTCGCGCAGAGTGTCGACCGCATCGAACAGCGGTTCCTTGTCTTCCTGATTGTCCTTGTTGTAGGCCAGTGGCTGGCTCTTCATCAGAGTCAGCAGGCCCATCAGGTGGCCGTAAACCCGGCCGGATTTGCCGCGTACCAGCTCCGGCACATCGGGATTTTTCTTCTGCGGCATGATCGAAGAGCCGGTGCAGAAGCGGTCGGGCAGTTCGATGAAGTTGAACTGGGCGCTGGTCCATAGCACCAGCTCTTCGGAGAAGCGCGACAGGTGCATCATCGCCAGGGCAGCAGCGGCGCAGAATTCGATGGCAAAATCGCGGTCGGAAACGCCGTCCAGCGAGTTGCCCGAGACAGCCTCAAAACCCAGCAGTTCGCAGGTGATGCTGCGATCAATCGGGTAGGTGGTGCCGGCCAATGCCGCCGAGCCCAGCGGCATGCGGTTGACCCGCTTGCGGCAGTCCTGCAGGCGCTCACGGTCGCGCTGGAGCATTTCGAACCAGGCCAGCAGGTGGTGGCCGAAAGTGACCGGTTGAGCGGTTTGCAGATGAGTGAAGCCGGGCATGATCACTGCCGCGTGCTGCTCGGCCTGATCCAGCAGGCCGCGCTGCAGGCGTTCGAGCTCGGTGACGATGACATCAATTTCTTCGCGCAGCCACAAACGGATATCAGTGGCGACCTGGTCGTTGCGCGAACGGCCGGTGTGCAGTTTTTTGCCGGTGATGCCGATACGCGCGGTCAGGCGCGCCTCGATGTTCATGTGCACGTCTTCCAGATCCACCCGCCAGTCGAACTGCCCGGCCTCGATCTCGGCCTGAATCTCGGTCAGCCCGTCGATGATCGCGTTGCGCTCGGCTTCGCTCAGCACGCCAACCTTGCAAAGCATGGTTGCATGGGCGATCGAGCCCTGGATGTCGTGTTTGTACAGGCGTTGATCGAAGTCCACCGAGGCGGTGAAACGGGCGACGAAGGCGTCGACCGGCTCGCTGAAGCGGCCGCCCCAGGATTGGTTGGTTGTCTTGTCTTGGCTCATGTCCGGAAGATCCCGCATTACACTGGATGAAAGCGCCATAGCATACCACTTCAGGCTTGCGCGAGGGCGCCCGGCTGGCGGACACTGCGCGAATGGCGAACGGATTCTGGAAACTGCTCAAACAGCCCTATGTCGGGGAGGATTTTTTCCTCCCCGATCTGTGCTCATCTTTGGCGGTCTTCACCCTGGTGGTGCTGGCCGAGCTGGTGGTGCTGTTGTGGGTGCTGGCGCAACCGGCAACCGGTGGTTTCGACTGGCTTGGATTGGCCATGGCTTCGCTGTTCGTGCAATGGATAGTGCTGTTGTCGGCGGCGGTACTGTGCCGGCTGCGCGGCTGGATGCAGCGCCGGGCTCTGGGGCTGGCGATTGCGGTCTGTTATGCGGTGGTCATTGGTCTGACCCTTGCGTTTACCATTCTTGGCGAGTGGCTGCAGCAGGGCATGCTCGGCCCATTGCGCTGGCAGCCCGAGCAATTGCTGCGCCATGGCGTGATTGCACTGATCATGACCAGCCTGCTGCTACGCTACTTTTACCTGCAACAGCAGTGGCAGCGCCAGAACCAGGCCGAGACCCGGGCCCGGTTGCAGGCGCTGCAATCGCGTATTCGCCCGCATTTCCTGTTTAACAGTCTGAACAGCATTGTCAGTCTGATTGACTCTGACCCACGCAAGGCGGAAAACGCAGTGCTGGATCTGTCCGATCTGTTCCGGGCCAATCTGTCCGACGCCGACGGGCTGGCCGACTGGGCGGCTGAGCGGCGGCTGTGCGAAGGCTACTTGCGTATCGAACAATATCGCCTGGGTGACCGGCTCAAGGTGGACTGGCAGGTCGAGCAACTGCCGCCGGACACCCCCATGCCTCTACTGACTCTGCAGCCGCTGCTGGAGAACGCTATCCTGCATGGCTTGCAGCCCAGCGTCAGCGGTGGCGATATCAGGATCAGCGGCCACTGGCATGACGGACAGGTCGAACTGGAAGTCTCAAACAGTTGTCCATTACAGGATGACAGCCATCAGGGGGCGCGGATGGCGCTGGATAATATCCGGGCCCGATTGGTGGCGCTGTTTGGCGCATCGGCGCGGGTTGAAGCCTGGCGCCAAGGGCCGCGCTTCTTTAGTAAGCTGGTCTATGCTTGTAAGCAACCCTCTCATTTATCGCAGAGAAGTCACTGAGGCATGAAAGTACTGATCGCCGATGATGAACCCCTGGCCCGTGAACGGCTGGCTCGCCTGGTGTCGGCCATGCCGGGCTACAGTGCTTTGCCGGATATGGCTTGTAATGGTCATGAGGTGCTGCAACTGGTTTGCGAACAGCACCCGGACATCGTTTTGCTGGATATTCGCATGCCCGGACTCGATGGCCTGCAGGTGGCCGCCCGGCTATGTGAGCTCAATGACGCACCCGCGGTGGTGTTCTGTACCGCTCATGGTGAGTACGCGCTTGAGGCATTTAATGTCAGTGCTGTGGGCTATCTGCTCAAGCCCGTGCGCAGTGAGGCGCTGGCTGAGGCGCTGGCCAAGGCGCAGAAGCTCAATCGCATGCAACTGGCCAGTCTTGGCAAGTCCAACGGCTTGGCCGAGGAAGGACTGGTGCGCAGTCATATCAGCGCCCGCACCCGCAAGGGCGTGGAGTTGGTGCCGATCGAGGATGTGTTGTACTTCATTGCCGACCACAAATACGTCACTCTGCGTCACAGCGGTGGTGAAGTGCTGCTGGACGAGCCGCTCAAGGCCCTTGAAGAAGAGTTTGGCGATTATTTTGTCCGGATTCATCGCAATGCGCTGGTGGCCCGTGCCCGGATCGAGCGTTTGCAGCGCAGTGCCGTTGGCCACTTTCATCTGTATCTCAAGGGCTTGCCCGAGGAAACCCTGACGGTCAGTCGCCGGCATGTGCCCGGGGTTCGCAAGTTGATGGAGAAGCTGTGAGATCTCTGCGGCAACCGCCCGCGTGGATGCAGGGCAGGGCATGGCGTATCATGCCCCTTGGCTTTGAATGAGAATCCCATGACTCGACATCTGCGAATTGCCACCCGCAAGAGCGCCCTGGCCCTGTGGCAGGCCGAATACGTCAAGGCGCGCCTGGAACAACTGCATCCTGAGCTGAGTGTCAGCCTGGTCCCCATGGTCAGTCGGGGTGATAAGCTGCTGGACTCCCCGCTGGCCAAGATCGGCGGCAAGGGACTGTTCGTCAAGGAGCTGGAAACCGCCATGCTTGAGGGTGAGGCGGATCTGGCTGTGCATTCGATGAAGGATGTGCCCATGGCGTTCCCCGAGGGGTTGGGCCTGTATGTCATCTGTGAGCGTGAAGACCCGCGGGACGCCTTCGTTTCCAACCATTTTGACAGTCTGGACAGCCTGCCTGAGGGCAGCGTGGTCGGTACTTCCAGTCTGCGCCGGCAGGCGCAGTTGATGGCCCGCCGCCCGGACCTGGCGGTGCGCTTTCTGCGCGGCAACGTCAACACCCGGCTGGCCAAGCTGGATGCCGGCGAGTACGACGCCATTATCCTCGCCGCCGCCGGGCTGATGCGCCTGGGCTTCGAGCAACGCATTCGCTACGCCATGCCGCCGGAAGAGAGTCTGCCGGCCGGTGGCCAGGGCGCGGTCGGCATCGAGTGCCGCAGCGATGATCTCGAACTGCAGGCGCTGCTGGCGCCGCTCAATGATCAGGACAGCGCCCTACGGGTGCGTGCTGAGCGGGCGCTGAACCGGCGTTTGAATGGTGGCTGCCAGGTGCCGATTGCCTGTTATGCCGAGCGCGCCAATGGCCAGCTCTGGCTGCGTGGGCTGGTTGGCGACCCGGATGGCAAGCAACTGCTGCGCGCCGAGGCTCGCGGCGATGAGCAGGATCCCGAAGCGCTGGGTGTGGCGGTTGCCGAGCAATTGCTGGCCCAAGGGGCCCAGGCGATTCTGGACGCGGTTTACGCGCAGTGACGCCATTGGTTCTGCTGACCCGGGCCGAGGCGGATAACCAGCGCCTGGCCGGTCAGCTTGAGCAGCGAGGGATCAGTAGTCTGAGCATGCCTTTGCTGCATATAGAACCAGAACCGGAAACTCCGGAGCAGCGCAGTCTGATGCTGGAACTGGATCGTTATCGGGCAGTCATGGTAGTCAGCCCGGTGGCCGCCCGGCTGGGGCTGGAGCGCCTGGATCGCTACTGGCCCCAGGTGCCGGTCGGGATCGACTGGTTTGCCGTAGGCGCTGCGACGGCTGCCGAGCTTGAGGCCTATGGCCTGCGTGTGCATATTCCGCAGGACGGCCAGGACAGCGAAGCCCTGATGCGTCTGGCGCCGTGGCGTGCGGTCTTGGCCGCGCCTGAGCCGCGGCTGCTGATCTGGCGCGGCGTTGGTGGCCGTGAGTTGTTGGCCGGCGAGGTGCGTGCGGCAGGCGGAACGGTGGATTACCTGGAGCTGTATCGGCGTTTGCCTGTACCGGACTTGCCCCGCCAATTGGCGGCTGCGACGGCGGCCGGTGTGCGGGGAATACTGATATTGAGCGTCCAGGCGCTGGAGTTCTGGCATCAGGCTGCCGGTGCAACCTGGGCAGAGCAGCGCCATTGGCGCTGCTGGGTGCCGGGCGCGCGGGTGGCCGAACGGGCCAGGGCCCTGGGCTGTGATGATGTGATTGTGTGCCATGGCGCGGATGATGCGGCGGTGGTAGCGGCGTTGGCTGCTCATCCGCTGGGCTGAAATAGGGGAACAGCGTGGAACCGACTGATCAGAACAACAGGGAAACCCGGGAAGGGGGGCAGCCGGACGAGCCGGTGGCCAAAACGACAGCCCCGGTAGCCGGCGCAGGCAAGGCCGAACCGCCTAAAACGTCACCCAAGCCTGTCGCCAGTGAGCGCAAGAGTGGACGCGGGTTGGGCATGCTGGCCCTGCTGGTAGCGTTGGCGGCCCTGGGGCTGAGCGCCTGGCACTGGTATCAGACTCAGGCTTTCATGGCTGAGCAGGTGGCGGTGGATGCGCAGCTTGAGCGTCTGGCTGAACTTCAGCAACACAATGAGCAGGTGTTGGCCAGCCGGTTGGAAGGCCTTCCGCAAGCGGCCGACTGGCAGCGATCTGAGCGTCTGCTGGCTGATCTGCAGCGTAGTCAGCAAGCACTGAGCCAGCGTCTGGAGACCTTGCAGGGTGACGCACGGGCCGACTGGAAACTGGCTGAAGCCGAGTTTCTCCTGCGTCTGGCGTCGTTGCGCCTGTTGGCCACTCAGGATGTAGCTTCGGCCCGTGAGTTGCTGACGGCGGTTGATGCAATCCTGCAAAGTCAGCCTGATAGCGGCGTGTTCGCCGTGCGCGAGCAACTGGCCGGTTATCAGGCCCAGCTCGATGCTTTGCCAGTGCTTGACCGTCCGGGGTTGTTCCTGCGCCTGAGTGCTCTGCGTGATCAGGTCGGCCGGCTGGTCGCGCTCCCGGTACCGGTGTTCGACCCGGATGAGGTCACCGTGGAAGACGAGTATGAAGACCGACTGGCCCGGCGCGACCGCTGGGAGCGGGTGTTGATGCGTCTGGAACGTTATGTGCGGGTCGATTTCCAACGCGGCAAGGTGATCACTCCGCTACTCGACGAAGCCGAGATGCAGCGGGTGCAGCGTACTCTGCAGCTGACCCTAGAGCTGGCCCAGTGGGCCGCGCTGCGCGGCGAGAGTCAGGTTTATCGCAATAGTTTGGAGCGGGCCGACGCCATCCTGCAGCAGTTCTTTGAGCTGGATAACCCCCAGGTGCGGGCGATGCAGGGCCAGTTGGCTGGCCTGATCGATGTGCCAGTTGGTATCGAGCCGCCTGACCTGGCGCCACTGCAGCAGGGGCTGGCGGCCTACATTCAGAGTCGCCGTAGTCTGCCGACTGGTAACGCGGAGGCTGACTGATGAGCAAGAGCTATCTGGCAGTCCTGGCGGTCCTGCTGGTCGCCGCGCTGCTGGGCATGGCAGTGGCTGAAGATCCTGGCTATCTGCTGATCGCCTGGCGCAACATGTCGATTGAGACCAGTATCTGGGTTGGGGTCGGTTTTCTGCTGGCGCTGTGGTTGCTGTACGGTCTGCTGCGGGCTCTGGTTCGCCTGCTCAATGCCTCTGGCCGGCGAATCAATCCCTGGTCACGCCGCAACCGCCAGCGTCGGGCCAACGAGGTCGCTACCCGGGGTTTGCTGGAGTTCGCCGAGGGCCACTGGGCGACTGCCTTACGTCTGCTCAAGCGTTCGGCTCCGCAGGCCGAGTTGCCGTTGATCAATTATCTGGCCGCCGCCCGGGCTGCGCATGAAATGGAAGATTATGCCGAGTGCGACAGCCTGCTGCGCGAAGCCTACGAAAGCAATCCCAAGGCCGATGTGGCGATCGCGGTAACCCAGGCTCAACTGCAGATTGCCCGTGGTCAGTTGGAGCAGGCTCTGGCTACCCTGACCCGGCTGCGCAAGCAGCATCCCAAGCATCTTTATGCCCTGAAGCTGATGAGTCAGCTCTACCTGCGGCTTGAGGACTGGGACCGGCTTGAGCAGTTGTTGCCGGACCTGCGCCGGCACAAGGTGCTTAAGGCTACTGATCAGCAGGCACTGGAACATCAGGTTTACGTCGCCTTGCTGAGCCAGGCCGGTCAGCGTAGCCGTCAATTGGATGCCGGTCAGTCCAGTCCGCTCAGCCAGGTCTGGGAGAAGCTGTCCAGGGAGTTGCGTCAGGACCCGGCGCTGATTGAGGCCTATGCTCTGCAACTGCGTGCAATCGGGGCAGAGGCGCAAGCTGAGGAACTGCTGCGCGAGAGTCTGCGCCAGCATTATCACGACCGGCTGGTACACCTTTATGGTTTGATCCAGGGTAAAGATCCTGCACGGCAGTTGGCTGGGGCTGAGCGCTGGTTGGCCGAACACCCGCATAATCCGACCCTGTTGCTGGCGCTTGGCCGCCTGGCCCTGCGTAACAGCCTGTGGGGCAAGGCTCGAGAGTATCTGGAGGCCAGCTTTGCCAGTCGCAAGGATATTCAGACCTGCGCCGAGCTGGCGCGCATGCTGGAGCATATCGGTGAGCACCAGGCCAGTCAGCGTACGCTGCAGGAGGGCTTTGAGCTGATGCTGCACGATCTGCCGCAACTGCCTACGCCCAAGTCGCGTTCGGCCTAAAGTTGACGGTCCAGCTTGTCTCGGGCGGCGCGGCCGGCCTGGGTGTTGTTGAAGCAGACATGCAGGCTCAACTCACCCAGTAGTCGGGGGTGAAACTGTAACTGGTCTCGGGCCCGGCGCAGGCTTGGTAGCTGATTCTGCCAGTGCCGCATGACCTCACGATCGACCACTACCAAATCAACTCGCCGATACAGTAACTTGAGCAGGTTGATCTGGTCGTTGACCCCTTCTTCGACCTGTAGCAGGCCTGCCGCGACCTGCTGATCAAAGGCCGGGGTTTGGTGATAACCGCTGACCACGCCGATCCGGTAGGGGCTTAGATCCTCCAGCGTTTCCCAGTGCAGGGCCTGGTCACTATGGTAGGCCAGGCCCAGCGAGCTGGTACCCAGAGCCTTGGAGTACAGGCAGTCAGAATTCGGGGACAGGTATTCGGGATAGTAGCCCAGGTAGTGGGGGTCTTCGGTCGCCTGCTTTACCGCCCGGTTCCAGGGCAGGAAACGAACTGCCAGATCAAGGTCATAGTTGGCCAGCGCTTGGCGAATCCGGCTGGTGATGCTGCCCTGGCCAGGCAGAGACTCGGCGCTGTACGGTGGCCAGTTCAGGCTGGTCAGGTTCAACTGGTTGCCCTGGGCCAGAAGGCCAGGACTCAGGCCCAGCATCAGAAGCAGCAGAGGCAATGATCTGATCAGGCGCATGCGTTGTCAGTCTGTCCGTATACTGTCAAATGGCGTGGGCTTCCCAAATGGTGGAAAGAGTTTGTGGCTTTATAGTGCGACCTAAAAGTTGGTTTGGTGAAGCCCTGATGGAGAATTAATTCGCTTTTGGTCTTTCAATGACCTCTTGGTGCATAAGCGAACACGTCTGCGTGCATGCGTTCGGCAGGCATTCCGGCAGCCACCAGAGCGTCGAGCGTGGCATAGACCATCACTGGTGAGCCGCTCACATAGAACTCGTAATCGGCCAGGTCTGCCAGGTCTTCGCAGACGGCCTGGTGCAGCATGCCCTGGCGTCCGGGCCAGTCCGGCTGGTCGCTAACCACCTGCTCCAGATACAAGTTGGGATGCGCTCGCCACTGTTCCCAATAGGGGGCTTGATACAAGTCGGCGGTCTTGCGCACTCCCCAGTACAGATGGATCGGGTGTTCAAAGCCGCGGTTCAGAGCATCCTGGATCAGGCTTTGCATTTGTGCCAACCCGGTGCCAGCGGCAATCAGTACCAGTGGGCGGTTGGGCAGCTCCAGTAGGTGGCAGTTGCCAAAGGGAACCTTGACCCGGGCCAGACGCTGTTGCTGCAACTGTTCTATCAGTTGCTGGGCCGAAGCTTCCCGGCTCAGGATGTGCAACTCCAGCAGCCGTGGTTCCGATGGTGCGGAGGCGATGGAGAAGGCTGAGGCCTCGCCGTCGTCGCGCTCGAGTAGCAGATACTGGCCGGCATGGTAGTGCAGGGGTTTGCCGGCCGGGGTGCGCAGGCGCACGCGCCAGACATCGCCGCCGAGTTCCTGGAGCTCTTCGAGCTGACAAGCCAGGCTGCGCAGTGGCAGCTCGCCGGGGGCCAGGACGCCTTCCCAGTGCAGTTCGCAGTCTTCCAATGGCTCGGCCAGGCAGGTGAAGAGTTCACCTTGGGCAAGCTGTGAGTCGCCCTGGCGCACCCGGCCGCTGATCAGGTTGGCGGCGCAGATGTGGCAGTTGCCATTGCGACAGCTTTGCGGTGCATCAAAACCCAGACGCCGCGCCGCATCAATGATGCGCTCGCCGGGTTGTAGTTCCAGTACGTGCCCCGAGGGTTGCAGGGTTACTTTCATCAATCGATTCCCAGCTCGGCCCAGAGTGCGTCGATTCGTTGCACCACGGTGGGGTCCTGGGCAATGGCTACACCCCATTCGCGGGTGGTTTCGCCGGGCCACTTGTTGGTGGCATCCAGACCCATTTTGCTCCCCAGGCCAGAAATTGGCGAGGCGAAATCCAGGTAGTCGATCGGGGTGTTGTCGATCATCACCGTGTCGCGCTTGGGGTCCATGCGGGTGGTGATGGCCCAGATCACATCGTGCCAGTCGCGGGTGTTGATGTCGTCATCGACCACGATTACGAACTTGGTATACATGAACTGGCGCAGGAAACTCCAAACTCCGAGCATGACCCGCTTAGCGTGACCCGGATACTGCTTCTTCATTGACACCACCGCCATCCGGTAGGAGCAGCCTTCCGGCGGCAGGTAGAAGTCGGTGATCTCCGGGAACTGCTTCTGCAAGATGGGAACGAACACCTCGTTCAGGGCCACGCCGAGGATCGCTGGCTCATCCGGCGGGCGGCCGGTGTAGGTGCTGTGGTAGATCGGTTTTTCGCGGCGGGTGATGCGCTCAACGGTGAACACCGGAAAACTGTCGACTTCGTTGTAATAGCCGGTATGGTCGCCGAACGGGCCTTCCTCGGCCATCTCGTCCGGGTGGATCACCCCTTCGAGGATGATTTCGGCACTGGCCGGTACTTGCAGCTCACTGCCCCGGCACTTGACCAGTTCGGTGCGCTGGCCACGCAGCAGGCCGGCAAAGGCGTATTCGGACAGGCTGTCGGGCACCGGGGTGACCGCGCCGAGAATGGTTGCCGGATCGGCGCCCAATGCGACCGCGACCGGAAACGGCTGACCGGGGTGCTTTTGCTGCCACTCGCGAAAATCCAGAGCGCCACCGCGATGGCTGAGCCAGCGCATGATGACCTTATTGCGACCGATCACCTGCTGGCGGTAGATGCCCATGTTCTGCCGCTCCTTGTGCGGTCCCTTGGTGACGACCAGGCCCCAGGTGATCAGCGGGCCGGCATCGCCTGGCCAGCAGGTCTGCACTGGAATGCGACCTAGATCAACGTCATCGCCTTCTTCGATTACCGCCTGGCAGGGGGCATCACGCACCACCTTGGGCGCCATGGACAGGACTTTCTTGAAGATTGGCAGTTTCGACCAGGCGTCCTTCAGGCCCTTGGGCGGGTCGGGTTCCTTGAGAAACGCCAGCAGCTTGCCGATCTCACGCAGTTCGCTAACGTCGCTGGCACCCATGCCCATGGCTACCCGCCCGGGGGTACCGAACAGGTTGCCAAGTACAGGCATGTCGAAGCCGATGGGGTTTTCGAACAGCAGGGCCGGGCCGGCCTTGCGCAGGGTGCGGTCGCAGATCTCGGTCATCTCCAGCACCGGTGAAACCGGGGTCTGGATGCGTTTCAGTTCACCGGCCTTTTCCAGGCCCTTGATGAAATCGCGCAGGTCGGAATATTGCATCTCAGCTTCAAGCCTCAAGCGGCAAGCTGCAAGCAGTCCGTGGATCGCTCCAGCTTGGGGGTGGTCAGATGCGCATTATGCCGGTAAAGCGGTCTGCCGGGTGGCAGAAAGTGCAACAGGCTGCAAGTGCGGTTAACACCTGCAGCCTGTGACTGGGCGTACAGCTTAGTTTTTACTGCGCTTCATCGACTGGAAGAACTCGTCGTTGGTCTTGGTGTCTTTCAGACGGTCGAGGAGGAATTCGATGGCGGCGATTTCATCCATGGAGTGCAGGATCTTGCGCAGAATCCACATCCGTTGCAGTTCGTCGTCGCTGGTCAGCAGTTCTTCGCGGCGGGTGCCCGAGCGGTTGATGTTGATCGCCGGGAATACGCGTTTCTCGGCAATCTTGCGATCCAGGTGGATCTCCATGTTGCCGGTGCCCTTGAATTCTTCGTAGATCACTTCGTCCATCTTCGAGCCGGTATCGACCAGCGCGGTGGCGATGATGGTCAGGCTGCCGCCTTCCTCGATGTTACGCGCGGCACCGAAGAAGCGCTTGGGCTTTTCCAGGGCGTGAGCGTCGACACCACCGGTCAGGACCTTGCCGGAGCTCGGGATCACGGTGTTGTAGGCGCGGGCCAGACGGGTAATGGAGTCGAGCAGGATGATCACGTCTTTCTTGTGCTCGACCAGGCGTTTGGCTTTCTCGATTACCATCTCGGCAACCTGGACGTGGCGGCTCGGCGGCTCGTCGAAGGTTGAGGCGACCACTTCGCCGCGCACGGTGCGTTGCATCTCGGTCACTTCTTCCGGGCGCTCGTCGATCAGCAGTACGATCAGGTGGCATTCGGGGTTGTTGCGTGCGATGTTCGAAGCAATGTTCTGCAGCATCAGCGTCTTACCGGCCTTCGGCGGGGCTACCAGCAGGCCGCGTTGGCCTTTGCCGATCGGGGCGCACAGATCGATGATGCGTGCCATCAGGTCTTCAGTTGAGCCGTTGCCGGCTTCCATCTTCAGCCGTTCGTCCGGGAACAGTGGGGTCAGGTTCTCGAACAGGACCTTGTTCTTGGTGTTTTCCGGCCTGTCGAAGTTGATCGAGTCAACTTTGAGCAGAGCGAAGTAGCGTTCACCATCCTTGGGAGGGCGAATCTTGCCGGAAATGGTGTCACCAGTGCGGAGGTTGAAGCGGCGGATTTGGCTGGGAGAAACGTAGATGTCGTCGGGGCCGGCGAGGTAGGAGGAGTCGGCCGAGCGGAGAAAACCAAAACCATCCTGCAGAATTTCCAAAACGCCATCGCCGTGAATATCTTCGCCGCTCTTGGCGTGCTTCTTGAGTATGGCGAAGATCACATCCTGCTTGCGTGATCGGCCCATGTTTTCAAGGCCCATCTGGTCGGCGATTTCAAGCAGTTCGGAAATGGGTTTTTGTTTGAGTTCAGTCAGATTCATAGGGTCGGTTAAATAGTGAGTTTTCGGCAGGACGGGTTTGTCCGAAGTCGCCCAGGTGAATGGGGGACAGTGATTCAAAGGATGCTAAGTAGGGAAGCCACAGCCGCAGGGAGCGGCAAGGGATTGGGCAAATCTAACACTGCCAGGCGACGACGTCCAGCCTGTATGCATAATCCCCGGCCGAAGCCGGGGAGAAGCGGGTCACAGATTGCTGTCGAGGAACGCAGCCAGCTGTGACTTGGACAGGGCGCCGACCTTGGTAGCTTCGACATTGCCGTCCTTGAACAGCATCAGAGTCGGGATGCCACGCACGCCGTACTTGGGCGGGGTATCGGTGTTTTCGTCGATGTTCAGCTTGCAGATTTTCAGCTTGCCTTCGTAATCCTTGGCGATTTCGTCAAGGACCGGTGCGATCATCTTGCACGGGCCACACCACTCTGCCCAGTAGTCGACTAGTACCGGGGCGTCGGACTTGAGGACTTCGGCCTCAAAGCTGCCGTCGGTGACATGCACGATCAAATCACTCATGTGTCTCTCCAAGGGAAATAAGGGTTGGAATGGCGTGCATCATAGCACCACCGTGCGGCCAAGCGGAAGGCGAGTCGGTTTGCCGCAGCGAGTGGGCAAAGGCGCGGGTTGCAGTGTTAGAATCCGGACAGACTTTTCAAGGGACATTGGTATGGCACAGACAGAACTGGCCGACTTTCCATTGATCGCCGCAATTGACCTGGGCTCCAACAGTTTCCACATGGTGCTGGCCAGGGTTGATCACGGCGAGATCCGAATTCTTGAGCGCCGCGGGGAAAAGGTCCAACTGGCCGCCGGGCTCAATGAGCTGGGCGAACTGAGTGAAGAGGCGATGCAGCGTGGGCTGGATTGTTTACGCCGTTTCGCCCAGTTGATCAGCGGCCTGCCCGATGGTGCGGTACGGATCGTCGGTACCAATGCCCTGCGTGAGGCGCGCAACCGGGCTCAGTTTATTCGTCAGGTGCGGCAGATTCTCGGTCATCGGGCTGAGGTGATTTCCGGGCGCGAAGAGGCGCGGCTGATTTATCTGGGGGTTTCGCACACCCTGGCCGATGATGCCGGCAAGCGCCTGGTAGTCGATATCGGTGGTGGCAGTACCGAGTTCATCGTTGGTGAGCGCTTTGAGTCGCTGCTGCGTGAAAGTCTGCATATGGGCTGTGTGTCCTACAGCCGTGACTTCTTTGCCGACGGGCGGATTTCAGCTGCCCGTTACGCCCAGGCCTATACCGCCGCGCGCCTGGAGCTGATGAATATCGAACAGGCCATCAGCCGTCTGGGCTGGCAGGAGGCGGTCGGCGCATCTGGGACCATTCGTGCCGTGGGCTTGTGCATTCAGGCGGCCGGGCGTGGTCAGGGCGAGGTAACGCTTGAGGGTTTGCAATGGCTCAAGCGCAAGGTACTCAAGGCCAGCCATGTCGACAAGCTGGAGCTGGATGGGCTCAAGCCAGATCGGCGGCCGATTCTGCCGGCCGGTCTGGCGATCCTTGAAGCCCTGTTTGACGCTCTGGGGGTACAAAGCATGACACATTCAGAAGGGGCGTTGCGTGAGGGCGTGCTGTACGACCTGATAGGCCGCCACCAACACGAGGATGTGCGTGAGCGAACCCTGAATGCGCTGGTCGAACGTTGTCATGTCGATCTGGAACAAGCAGCCCGGGTCGAGGCCAAGGCCATCAGCTTGCTGGGTAAGGTCAACGGGGCCTGGGGACCGTTCGATGCCAAGCAGGTCGAGCTGCTGCGTTGGGCTGCCCGGGTTCACGAAGTGGGGTTGGATATTGCCCACAATCAGTACCACAAGCACGGCGCCTATCTGATCGAGCATGCCGACCTGCCGGGATTTTCACGCCAGGACCAGCAGGCGCTGGCGTTACTGATCCGTGGTCAACGGCGCAATTTGCCATCGGCTGAGCGGCTGAGCGAGTTCGGCGATGACTCTGGCTGGCTGTTGCGGCTCTGTATGCTGCTGCGTCTGGCCATCCTCTATCACCACATCCGAGGCTTTCAGGATATGCCGGCCCTGACGGTCGAGGCCGGCGATGACTTCCTGATTCTGAACTTCCCGGACGGCTGGCTCGAGAGTAATCCCCTGACCCAGGCCGATTTCGCTCAAGAGGCCCAGTTCTGGGCCAAGATTGGTTATACGCTGACAGTGCGCTGAGGCGAGCTGGCCAGCTTTTCCAGCAGTGTCATCTGTGCACTGCGCGGATTCTGATTGCCGGTCGGGCTTGAACGCAGATAGCTGCCGTCAGGCTGCAGAATCCAGCTCTGGGTATTGTCGCTGAGAAACACCTGCAACTCCTGCTTGGCGCGGCTGACCAGTTTCTTGCCTTCCAGCGGGAAGCAGGTCTCCACCCGGTTATCCAGATTGCGTTCCATCATGTCGGCGCTCGATAACCAAACCTGCTCCTGGCCTTCATTGAGGAAGTAATAGACCCGGCTGTGCTCCAGGAACCGACCGATGATCGAACGGACCGTAATGTTGTTCGACACCCCGGGAATGCCCGGGCGCAGACAGCACATGCCACGCACGATCAGATCGACCTTGACCCCGGCCTGCGAGGCCTTGAACAGCGCCTTGATCACCTTGGCATCGGTCAGAGCGTTGACCTTGGCGATGATGTGCGCGGGCTTGCCGGCCTGGGCATTGAGGGTTTCGCGGTTGATCAGCTCAAGCAGTCGTTTCTTCAGGGTGAAGGGCGCCTGCAGCAGTTTCTTCATGCGCAGGGTCTTGCCCATGCCGATCAGCTGGTTGAATAGTTTGTGCACGTCTTCAGTCAGGGCCAGGTCTGAGGTCAGGATGCTGTAGTCGGTATACAGCCTGGCGTTGCCGGCGTGATAGTTGCCGGTGCCAAGATGGGCATAGCGGCACAGGGTTTTGTCCTCGCGGCGCAGGATCAGCATCATCTTGGCGTGGGTCTTGAAGCCGACCACGCCGTAGATCACTACCGCTCCAGCCTGCTGCAAGCGGCTGGCCAGTTGCAGGTTGGATTCCTCGTCAAAGCGTGCACGCAGCTCGATCACCACCGTGACTTCCTTGCCATTGCGTGCGGCATCGACCAGAGCGTTGACGATTTCCGAGTTGGCACCGGTGCGATACAGGGTCTGCTTGATTGCCAGTACGTTGGGATCCTGGGCGGCCTGGCGCAACAGATCGACCACCGGGCTGAACGATTCGTAGGGGTGCAGCAGCAGGATGTCCTGCTTGCTGATTGCCTGGAACAGGTTGTCGGCACTCGAGAGTAGCTTGGGAATCCCCGGGCTGAACGATGGGAATTGCAGATTGGTGTGGTTGGTCAGGCCGGTGATCGAGAATAGTCGGGTCAGGTTGACCGGGCCGTTGACCTCGTACAGCTCCGACTCGCTCAGACCGAACTGCCTGAGTAGAAAGTCTGTCAGCGGCTTGGGACAATTGTCAGCGACTTCCAGACGTACCGCATCGCCGTAGCGACGTGACAGCAGTTCGCCGCGCAGGGCCCGGGCCAGATCATCGACCTCGTCCGGGTCGACGATCAGGTCGGCGTTGCGGGTCAGACGGAACTGATAGCAGCCCAGCACCTTCATGCCGGGGAACAGGTCGTCAGCATGGTCGTGAATGATCGAGGACAGGAACACGAAGTTGTCACCGCCGTCGCACAGTTCGTCTGGCAAGCGGATCAGCCGTGGCAGTGAGCGCGGTGCCGGGATGATCGCCAACCCCGAGTCGCGGCCGAAGGCGTCCACGCCCTCGAGTTGAACGATGAAGTTCAGGCTCTTGTTGACCAGCAGCGGGAACGGATGGGTGGGGTCAAGGCCAATCGGGCTGATGATCGGAGCCACTTCCTGGCGGAAGTAGCGGCGGATCCACAGGGTCTGCTTGTGGGTCCACTGCCGCCGGCGCACGAAGCGAATGCCGTGTTCGGCCAGTTGCGGCAGCAGTACGTCGTTGAGCAGGGCGTACTGGCGGGCCACCTGCTGGTGGGCGATTTCGCTGATCTTGCTCAGTACCTGTTGCGGTTGCAGACCGTCGGGCCCGGTCTGCTCGCGGGCGAAGGTGATCTGCTTTTTCAGCCCGGCGACGCGGATTTCGAAGAACTCGTCGAGGTTGCTGGAAAAAATCAGCAGGAACTTCAGGCGCTCGAGCAGCGGATAGGATTCATCCAGTGCCTGCTCGAATACCCGGATATTGAACTGCAACTGCGACAGTTCACGATGGATATACAGCTCCGGGGCATTGATGTCGGCCGGGGTTACCGGTTCGACCGCTGCTGGGGCGGAAACACTGTGGACCACCCGGGCTGGCGCCTCACTGGTCTCTAGCTCACTGGTTGCAGCCAGTTCGTCCTGGTCAGTGGGTACGCTCTTGAGTTCCTGCATGACATCCTCGATAACTTGGGTTACTCGCGGTCGCGCAACTGGCGGGCCGCAGTCTTGGCAAAATAGGTCAGGATAGCGTCGGCCCCGGCGCGCTTGATCGCGGTCAGAGATTCGAGAATCACCGCTTCGCTGAGCCAGCCGTTGGCGATGGCGGCCTGGTGCATGGCGTATTCGCCGCTGACCTGATAGACGAAGGTCGGCACCTTGAAGGTGTTCTTGACCCGGTGAACGATATCCAGATAGGGCATGCCCGGCTTGACCATGACCATGTCGGCACCCTCGCTCAAATCCTGGGCCACTTCGTGCAGCGCTTCGTCGCTGTTGGCCGGGTCCATCTGGTAAGCCGCCTTGTTGCTCTTGCCGAGGTTGGCGGCTGAGCCGACTGCGTCACGGAACGGACCGTAGTAGGCGCTGGCATATTTGGCCGAGTAGGCCAGAATCCGGGTGTTGACGTGTCCGGCGGCTTCCAGGGCCTGGCGCATGGCGCCGACCCGGCCGTCCATCATGTCCGAGGGGGCAACAATGTCGGCGCCGGCTTCAGCATGCGAAAGCGCCTGTTTGACCAGTACCTCGACAGTGATGTCGTTAAGCACATAGCCGTTTTCATCAATGATGCCATCCTGGCCGTGGGTGGTGAACGGGTCCAGGGCCACGTCGGTGATAACCCCCAGTTCGGGGAAGTGGGCCTTGAGTTCGCGTACTGCGCGCTGAGCCAGACCGTCCGGGTTGTAGGCCTCGGCGGCATCCAGAGATTTGCGCTCCAGCGGTGTGACAGGAAACAGCGCTACGGCTGGGATTCCCAGTTTGACCAGTTCGGCGGCCTCTTCCAGCAGCAGATCAATCGACAGTCGCTCAACACCGGGCATAGAGGCTACTGCTTCGCGCTGATTGCGACCTTCAAGCACGAATACCGGGTAAATCAGGTCGTCGACACTCAGGCAAGTCTCGCGGACCAGGCGGCGGGTGAAGTCATCGCGGCGATTGCGACGCAGGCGGCTCAACGGAAACTGGCGGCTGGCTGGTTCGAAACTCACTGGAACTCCCGGGGTGTCACAGACACCTGTCTGGTTTACGTTATACGTCCAGATTATGACGGAATTGCGACAGCAAGCGTAAGGCCATCTGGTCCTCTTGGTCGGTGCTGGGATGGCGGGCGAGTTCGACCCGGTTGCGGCCCATTGCCTTGGCGCGATAAAGCGCCGCATCGGCAGCGGCCAGCAGCGTCTCGAAAGCGTAGCCATGATGTTCCGAGCAGGCCACGCCGAGGCTGATGCTCAGTGGCACCTCGTGGTCGGCCAGTTCCTGGGGCTGCAGGCCGACGCTGCGGCGGATGCGCTCGGCCACCTGACCGGCACTGTGCGTGTTCAGGCCGGGTAAGATCAGGGTGAATTCTTCGCCGCCAAAACGGCCGAGCAGGTCGTCGCTGCGTAATTGCTGACGGATGCGTGCGACCATATGACACAGCACTGCATCGCCGATCTGATGGCCGAATTGGTCATTGACCCGTTTGAAGTGGTCGGCGTCGAGCATGATCAGAGTAATCGGCTGCTGGGTTTGGCTGGCGTGTTCTAGCTGAGCCTGGGCCTGTTGCGAGAAGCTGCGGCGGTTGAGAGTGCCGGTCAGGGCGTCGCGTTCGGATAGTCGGCGCAGGTTCAGGGTGCTGCGATAGTGGCTCATCAGGATGAAGCCGCCGGCAATGCCGATCTGGGCCACCATCACGGCCAGCAGGGTCAGGTGCTGTAACGGGCTATCGGCCATCGGCTGGGCGGGCATGGCATCGTTGAGGCTGGCGATCGCCCGGACCATCAGACCAAAGCAACATAACAGGGTCAGAATACCGGTGAACCAGTAGGCGCCACGCAGGGGCGGTTCAACCTTGATCAGCAGTTCGCGGCTGCATAGCAGGCAGAGCAGGGCAAAACCCAGCGAGCTGACGCTGACCCGGGCAACCAGGCTGTCGATGGGAAAGCGCAGCAGCCAGAGCAGGAGCATCATCAGTAGTGCGCTGGCAATGGGCACGGCTCGGGGTTGGCTGAGACCTTTGAATGCGCGGATACCGAGCCAGATTATGCCCAGTCCGCCAGCCATCAGGCCATTGGCGAGGATGACCGACAGGCCGTGATGCAGGTAATCCTGATTGATGTTGAGCAGCAGGCCGAGCATCAAGGCGCTATTGCCCAACGCCCAATGCCGCAGTCCCTGCTGGTTGTCGGCATGCCAGGCGGCCATGCACAGCAGCAGGGTCATGCTCAGGGTGACCAGTGACAGGGTTATCGCCAGAGTGGTGATATCCAGTTCCACAGACATGCGGACACATCCTTGTCCGGAGCTAACCGGATCGCTGCAAGCGGCCAGGAGCTACAACCTATTCAGCCTAGTCGCTGAACGGTATTGGGGAAAGCGGCCTGGCGCCCTGTTGTTGGCAAAGTGTGCGGTGGTCTACAAAACGGCTGCATTCCACTACGCTCAAAGACTGCATGGGAGAGCGTTGGTTCGCCTGGATATAATGCTCGCCCTGTTTTTTGACCGGCGGTCATGGCGGAAGGTTCTATGCGAGTGTGGCAACGAAATGTACTGACGGGTGGATTGATCGGTCTGTGGCTGTCTGGTCTGGCCTGGGCCTTCTGGTGGTTCGAGGGGCGCTATGTGAAGACCTTTGATCGACCGGCCTTTTTCCACGGTGTGACAGTGACGCCGCCGTTTCCCACTGGTGCGGTGCAGGTGGTGCATGTCTGGCGTTCAGGCTGTCCCTGCAATGCCGGGCATCAGGACTATGTCAATGAAATGAGCGAGCGGTTCGCCGCCCAAGGCGTGCGCTTCGCCCGAGCCGGTCTGGCCGATGATCCTGGCTTGGGCGGGGTGCTCAAGGATCTTCCCTATTGGCCGATACCCGAGGCGTGGGCCAACTGGCCGGGTGCGCCGGCGGTGGCGATTTGGGATGCGACAGGTCACCTGGCCTATGTCGGCCCTTACAGTGACGGCGCGCACTGCAACAGCGACAGCAGTTTTATCGAGCCGGTGCTGGTGGCGTTGCTGCAGGGGCGCTCGGTGGCTATTACCCAGCAGGATACCGTGTCCTGTTTGTGTGATCTGTGAGCCTGAGCGTAACTCCCAAGTGTTACAGCGGGGGTGCTCAGCGGGGTGTTGATGCACCCAGACCCTTGGCCAGCAGTCGATCCAGAGCGTTGGCGAAGCTTTGCTTGTCCTTTTCGCTGAACGGTGCTGGACCGCCGCGTCCGGCCAGCCCGGCGCCGCGCAGTTCATCCATCAGGTTGCGTACGGCCAGGCGTTCGCCAATGCTGGCCTTGTCGTAGACCTGGCCGCGCGGGTTGATGGCGGTGATGCCGCGCCGTACCAGGCCGTCGGCCAGCGGAATGTCGGCGGTGACCACCAGGTCGCCGGCGTTGGCGTGTTCAATGATGTAGTGGTCGGCGGCATCGGCGCCGCCGGGCACTACGACCTGACGCATGCCGGGTGCGGGCGGCAGCCCCAGTGAACTGTTGGCCACCAGTACCAGTGCCAACTGCCGGCGTTTGGCGGCACGCATGACCACCTCGCGGATCGGGCGCGGGCAGGCGTCGGCATCTATCCACAGGGTCATGTGCGCTCCTTTAGCTGCTGAGTTCGGCTTGCAGGCTTTCCAGGGCTTCCTGGGCTTCCAGCCACTGCAGTTCCAGTTCGTCGATTTGCTGGCGACAGGCGCTCTGGTCGGCCAGCAGGGTTTTCAGCTTATCCTTGTTGTCGGCGCTGTAGATGCTGCTGTCAGCCAGCGCCTGCTCCAGCGCGTGCATCCGTTCCTGGGCCAGGCCCAGCTGTTTTTCCAGCTGGTCGGCGGACTTCTTCAGTGGCGCCAGCTTTTGTCGTAATTCGGCGGCCTGCCGGCGCAGGGCCTTGGGGTCCTGGCGCGCTGTCGGGTTGTCGGTCTCGGCCGGCTGGGCGTTTTTGGCCTGCTGTTGGCGGAACTGAGCCAGCCAGCGGGTATAGCTGTCCAGGTCCTGGTCGTAGTTTTGCAGCTTGCCATCGGCCACTAGCCACAGCTCGTCGGTGGTGGCACGGATCAGGGCGCGGTCGTGGGAGACCAGCAGCATGGCGCCTTCGAATGCCTGCAGGGCGATGGTCAGGGCATGGCGCATGTCCATGTCCAGGTGGTTGGTCGGTTCGTCGAGTAGCAGCAGGTTGGGCTTTTGCCAGGCGATCAGGGCCAGTGCCAGGCGGGCCTTTTCGCCGCCGGAGAAGTGCCTGACCGGTTGATCGATGCGCTCGCCGCGAAAGTCGAAACCGCCGAGAAAGTTGCGCAGGCTCTGTTCACGTTCCTGTGGCGCAATCCGAGCCAGATGCAGCAGTGGACTGGCCTCGGGGTCCAGGCTTTCCAGTTGATGCTGGGCGAAGTAGCCGATGGCCAGGTGCTCGCCGGTCTTTAGTTCGCCTGCCAGCAGCGGCAGTTCGGCGGCCAGAGTCTTGATCAGGGTTGATTTGCCGGCGCCGTTGGGGCCCAGCACACCGATCCGGGCACCGGGCGCCAGTTGCAGCTTGACGTCACTGAGGATCGGTTTGGCGCCATAGCCGAGAGTGGCTTGCTGCAGGTCTAGCAGCGGGGTGGACTGCTGGTCGGCCTCGCGGAAGCTGAACTCGAACGGTGAGTCGATATGGGCCGGGCTCAGGGCCTCCATGCGCTCCAGGGCCTTGAGCCGGCTCTGCGCCTGGCGCGCCTTGCTGGCTTTGGCGCGGAACCGGGCAATGTAGCTTTGCATGTGGGCTCGTTGGGCCTGCTGTTGCTCGAACGCGGCCTGCTGCTGGCTGAGACGTTCGGCACGGGTGCGCTCAAACTGGCTGTAGCCGCCGCGGTAGAGGTTGAGCTGACGGGATTCGACATGCACGATATGCTCGACTACGGCATCGAGGAAGTCGCGGTCATGGGAGATCAGCAGCAAGGTGCCGCTGTAGCCCTTGAGCCAGTCTTCGAGCCAGAGAATCGCGTCCAGATCCAGGTGGTTGGTCGGCTCGTCCAGCAGCAACAGGTCAGAGGGGCACATCAGGGCCTGGGCTAGATTCAGACGCATCTGCCAGCCACCGGAAAACTCGCCGACGCGCGCTTCGCACTGGGCTGGGGTAAAGCCCAGGCCGGCCAACAGGGTGCGGGCCCGGCTGTCAGCGCTGTAACCGCCATGGGCTTCCAGTTCGGCATACAGGGTGCCGAGGGCGTTGGCGTCATGGGCCTGTTCGGCGACGGTCAGTCGGCGCTGAATATCGCGCAGGCGCTGGTCGCCGTCGAGCACGTAGTCGACCGCCAGGCGCTCCAGGTCTTCGATTTCCTGGCGCATATGGGCGATCCGCCAGTCGGCGGGGACCTGACAGTCACCAGCGTCGGCGTGCAGTTCGCCGCGCAGCAGGGCGAACAGGCTGGATTTGCCTGCACCGTTGGTGCCGAGCAGGCCAATTTTCTGGCCGGCGTGCAGGGTCAGGTTGGCGTTTTCCAGCAGGCGCATGGCGCCGCGCTGAAGAATGAGGTTTTCGATCTTGATCATGGTCGCGGAGTATATCAGGCGTGGTGAAGCAGGCCCTATAGCGGAGGTGAGATGATGGATGACTTGCAGGGCTATGCTGTCAGGCTGTATCAGCACGAGGGGGTTGAGCCCTTGTTGTTGGCCTTGCAGGACGAGGTGGGGCTGGATGTATTGCTGTTGCTTAGCGCCTGCTGGTTGGGTGCGCGAGGTGTTGCGCCGGCAGCGGTGGACTGGGTTGCGTTGGCTGGGCGCTGTCAGCCCTGGCGCCAGGAACTGATTGAACCGCTGCGTCAGTTGCGGCGCTTGCTCAAGGGTGAGTCGGGAACGGAGTTGCTGCGAGCGCAGGTCAAGGCTTGTGAACTGGAGGCCGAGTGGCTGCAGTTGCGGCGCTTGGCATCCAGTCTGGAGAGCTTGCCGGGGGTGGATAGTCCATGCTGGCTGGCACAGTTGCACGCTTGTTGTCAGGCTCAGGGATCACAGCCCGACCGGGCGCGGTTGTGGCGCCTGGCCGAGTTGTGCCGCGAGCTGTCTGATTAGACGGGCTAGGCGCGGCTACCGCTCAGGCGGCTGTCGTGGGGTTTTTCGCGGCGCGAGCGGGGCGTGGTTTGACTGGAGCATCGCGCTTGTCGATGGCCTGGGTCACCTGGGTGTCGAGCCGGTCGAGGCTTTTGGCCAGGCGCAGGGTCTGGCGTACGTCGCTTTGCAACTGCCGGGTGTACTGCTCGGCGGCGCTGCGTGAGCTGTGCAACTGATCCAGTGCAGCCTGCAATTCGGCGACTTTGGTTCTGGCTTTGTCCAGGCTCTTGCGTCCGGCATCCTGCTGCTCGCGCTCGGCCAGCTTTTCCCGGGCTTCGGCCAGCTTGCCGTCGAGCTTGGCGTGTTGCTGGTTGAGCTTCTCCAGCGCCTTGCGGGCATCGCGCTCGGCCTTTTCGCAAGCCTCGGCCAGGTGTTCGTTGAGAGTACGGGTCAGGGTCTGCAACAGATGCAGTGGGGTGCTGACCCGGGGTTTACGGCCTTTGCTTTGCTCGGTCACGGCGTGCTCCTGCACTCAGGTGGTCAGCATGTCCTTGTGGGCGGTATGCAACACTTCGATCAGGCAGTCCTCCAGTTCGAAGCGCTCATGCAGTAGCCCGCCGAGCTGGCGTAACTCGCTCTGCAGCTCGGTTTCCTCAGCCAGGGTCGCGGCATCGCCGAAACGGTCGTTGAAGGCTACGGCGGTACGGGTGATGGTTTCGATCCGGGGATAAACCTGCTTGATCAGCGCCAGGGCGCCCTCGTCATTGAAGTCTTCGGCTTCGCGGATCAGTTGTTCGTAGATTTCGAAATGTCCAGCCGAGGTGTAGTCAACGAGTATGTCGCAGAACGACTCGAGAATGCGGTCGGGGTGCTGGTCGGGGGCTGGGCGGTCACGTAGTGTAGTGTATTCGAGCACCAGTTGCTTGCGCTCGGCGAGCCAGCGGTCGATCAGTTGATGAACGCCGCCCCAGCGTTCCTGGGATGTAGTGCAGCTCTCCAGCATCTTCCACCTCGGTCTCTTCAAGGTCGGTCGGCCGCAGGTCGGCCGACCGGGTTGATTTGCTGTTCTTCTACCTGTCGCAACAGGATATGCCCTGGCGCCTCACTCATCAAGCTACGAACGTCAGTCTTGGCGACGTAGCAGTTGCACCAGTGCGAACAGGCTGAAGGCAATGAAGCCCAGCAACGTGCCTTCGGGGATGCTCAGGCCGAGAAAAGTCCAGGAAACCTCGGCGCAGTCAGCGGTACCGCTCAGCAGCAAGCTCAGCATTTCCTGAAACGGCAACACGTCAATCATGTAGTCCAGGCTGGGCAGGCAGGCCGGGAGCTGGTCGGGCGGCAGGTACTGCAGCCAGACCTGGCGAGCAGCGATGGCAGCGCCGAACAGTGCGAACACTAGCGTGCCGAGGGCGTAGCCGCGAGAGGCCAGGCGGCGCCGGCCATCGGCCTTGGGCTGGGGGTTATGGATGACTGCCGCCAGGCAGACCAAGCCGATCAGAATTACCGCTACCCGTTGCACGATACACAGAGGGCAAGGCTCCAGTCCCATGCCGTGCTCCATGTACAGGGCAATGGCCATGAGCAGGACGCAGGCGATGAAGGCCAGCAGATAGAGAGGGCGTGAAGCGGGAAGGGTCATGCGTGCATCCGTCTGGTATGAGGGCTGGCGGATACCTTAGAGCATGCCGGGCGAGGTGACAAGAATGCGTTCAGGACACATTTTCGGACACGATTGACCGCATGTGCGGTCAATCGTGTCGGGGCGATCAGGCGTTGGCCTGTTCCTCGGCCTGGCGGCGCTGTTCGGCCTGGGCGAACAGGGCGTCGAAGTTGACCGGTGACAGCATCAGGGGAGGGAAGCTGCCACGCAGGACCAGATTGTCGATCGCTTCGCGGGCGTAGGGGAACAGGATGTTCGGGCAGAAGGCGCCCAGAGTGTGGCGCATGGCCGCTTCATCCAGGCCGCTGATGGCGAAGATGCCGGCCTGCTGAACTTCGGCGATAAAGGTGGTTTCGTTGTTGTCGCCATTGGTGACAGTGGCCGACAGGCTCAGAACTACCTCAAAGATGCCGTCTTGCAACTGATTGTGACGGGTATTCAGGTCCAGATTGACCTGCGGGTTCCACTGGCTCTGGAACACGGCGGGGGCCTTGGGCGATTCGAAGGACAGGTCTTTGACATAGATGCGCTGCAGGCTGAACTGCACCTGCGGCTGGTTGCCCTGGGCGCCGTTAGCGGCTGAATTGTTCTGGTTTTCCTCGGCCATGTTCGGTCCTTAATACGATTGTGTGTTGGTTAGTGTATCTGGGGTCAGGCCAGCAGCTTATCAAGTCTGCCACTGCGCTCAAGCAGCATCAGATCATCGCAGCCGCCGACATGGGTGCCCTTGATCCAGATCTGCGGCACTGATGTCCGCCCGGCCAGGCGTGCCATCTCGGCGCGTAGCGCCGGCTGGCCATCGACGATGATTTCCTGATATTGCACCTGCTTGCTGTCGAGCAACTGCTTGGCGCGGATGCAGAACGGGCAATAGTTGCTCGAATAGATGATCACGTCGGACATGGCTTACTTGACCAGAGGCAGACTGTCGGCGCGCCAGCCGCTGATGCCGCCGGACAGCCGGCTGACATTGTTGAAGCCGGCGGCCTTGAGCTGTTTGGCGCACGGGCCGGCATGCTGGCCGTTGGCGCAGACCAGGATCAGCGGTTTGTCCTTGTGTTTTTCCAGCTCAACCAGGCGCTTGGCCAGGCTGTCATGCGGAATGTTGAGCGAATCGACGATATGGCCAGCGGAGTATTCCTTTTTCGCCCGCACATCGACCACCAGGGCATGTTCGCGGTTGATCAGCGCAGTAGCCTGCTGGGTGGTCAGCACTTTGCCGGCCTTGCGCCCTTCGGTGACGATCAGCAGGGTCAGTACTACCAGAAAGGCGGTGGTCAGAATGTAATGGTTGCCGATGAACTCGATAAGTTGCTGAAAAAACTGCATTGAAGAGGTTTCCGGATGAATAAGAAAGTGGGCCAGTATACACAGCCTGTACGTTGTGCAGAACCTTTGCTCCCGGGCTTGCCGGACTGTGTCGATTGACTGGCTGCATAAGCCCTATTGGCTGGGCTGCATGACAGGCCGCATGCGGACAAGTAAACTGTGGCCAATCCGGCGGGCCGTCCCGAGTGCGGGCCCGCATCCCGTTTTCAGTTAATGATCTGCGAGTTGAGTCCTTATGACCACAGTTGCCCCCAAACCCCTGGTGCTGATGATCCTGGATGGCTTTGGCTACAGCGAGTCGCCCGAGTCGAACGCCATCATGGCTGCCACTACCCCAGTCTGGGATCGGCTTTGGGCTGAAGCTCCACGCACCCTGGTTTCGGGGTCGGGAATGGATGTGGGTCTGCCGGACGGGCAGATGGGCAACTCGGAAGTCGGTCACATGAACCTGGGTGCCGGACGCATCGTCTACCAGGACTTTACCCGGGTGACCAAGGCGATTGCCGATGGCGACTTCTTCAGCAACCCGCAGATTTGCGCGGCGGTCGATCAGGCGGTAGCCGGTGGCAATGCCGTGCATGTGCTTGGGCTGTTGTCGCCGGGCGGCGTGCACAGCCATGAACAGCAACTGGTGGCGATGGTTGAGCTGGCGGCTCAGCGCGGTGCCGAGCAGATTTACGTACATGCCTTTCTTGACGGCCGCGACACCCCGCCCAAGAGTGCCGAGCCTTCACTGCACCTGCTCGACAACACCTACCAGCGCCTGGGCAAGGGCCGCACTGCCAGTCTGATCGGCCGCTATTTCGCAATGGACCGCGACAACCGCTGGGATCGGGTCGAGGCGGCTTACAACCTGATCGTCGATGGCAAGGCTGAATTCACTGCGGCCAATGCCGTCGATGGTTTGATGGCCGCCTATGAACGCGGTGAAAGCGACGAGTTCGTCAAGGCCACCAGTATCGGTGAGCCAGTCGCGGTGGCCGATGGCGATGCAGTCGTGTTCATGAACTTCCGGGCCGACCGGGCCCGTGAACTGACCCGGGCCTTCGTTGAGCCGGCGTTCTCTGGTTTCGAGCGCGCCCGGGTGCCGCAACTGTCGGGGTTCGTCATGCTGACCCAGTATGCCGCCGATATTCCGGCGCCTTGTGCCTTCCCGCCGGCCAGCCTCAACAATGTGCTGGGCGAGTATCTGGCCAAGCAGGGCAAGACCCAGCTGAGGATTGCTGAAACCGAAAAGTACGCGCACGTCACCTTCTTCTTCTCCGGTGGCCGCGAAGAGCCGTTCGAAGGTGAAGAGCGGATCCTGATTCCCTCGCCACAGGTCGCTACCTATGACCTGCAGCCGCAGATGAGTGCGCCGGAAGTTACCGACCGGATCGTCGAGGCCATCGAACAACAGCGTTACGATGTGATCATCGTCAACTATGCCAACGGCGACATGGTTGGCCATACCGGGGTGTTCGAGGCAGCGGTAGCGGCGGTCGAGTGCCTGGATGGCTGCATTGGTCGCATTGCTGAGGCGCTGGCCAAGGTCGGTGGCGAGGCGCTGATTACCGCTGATCATGGCAATGTTGAGCAGATGGCTGACCACAGTACTGGTCAGGCCCATACCGCGCATACCTGTGAGCCGGTGCCGTTTGTCTATGTTGGTCCGCGTCAGGTCAGCCTGCGTGATGGTGGCATCCTCTCGGATGTGGCGCCCACCGTACTGACCCTGCTCGGGCTGGAGCAGCCGCCGGAGATGACTGGCCGCTCGATCGCCAGTCTGAATTGAGCCTGCGCGTATGCTGAGGCCATGGTGCTGGCGTATTGGGGTAGCGTTGCTGCTGGCAGCACTGGTCGGCGCGCCAGCGCTGCAGGCTGAGCCGAGCGATTCGCGCGAGGCCCGGGCCGAGCTGCGTCAGACCCAGCAGGAGATCGACCGGCTGAAGAAAATGCTGGACAGCCTGAAGCAGGAAATGGGCGGGCTGGAAGCGGATCTGCAGAAGAGCGAGAGCGAAATTGGCCGGCTGCGGCGCGAAAGCGGTGAACTGGAGCGCCAGATTCGCGAAGGTGAAAGCCGGCTGCGTGACCTGCGCGGCCAGGCCGCGGCCCTGCAGGTGGCGCTGGAGGCCCAGCAAGAACAGATTGCCAGGCAGCTACGGGCTGCCTACATGGCCGGCCAGCAGGATTACCTCAAGGTTATGCTCAATCAGGACGATCCGGCGCGGATGGCGCGGATGCTGCGCTATTACGAATATGTCGGCCGGGCCCGGGTCGATGAGATCGAGCGCTACACCGACACCCTGACCCAGATCCGTCAGGCCAGTGCCGCGATTGCCTCCGAGCAGGCCGGTCTGCAGCAGAACCGTGAGCAACTGGCCAGTCGCGAGCAGGCGCTGCAGGGCGAGCAGCAGAATCGTAACCGGGCGCTGGCCGGGTTGCGCAGTCGCAGTCAGTCGCAGAGCGAGCAGCTCAAAAACCGCGAGGCCGAGCGTGAGGCTTTGACCAATCTGATCAAGCGTTTGGACGAAGCGGTCACCAGTATCCCTACGCCCGCCGGCAACCTGCCTTTCGCCCAGGCGCGCGGCAAGCTGCCACTGCCGGTACAGGGGCAAGTTCAGGCTCGTTTCGGCAGTCAGCGTGGCGAGGACGCCCGGCTTAAATGGGATGGCCTGCTGATCGGTGCCAACGAGGGCGCACCGGTACATGCCATTCATGGTGGCCGGGTGGTGTTCGCCGACTGGCTGCGGGGCTCCGGGCTGTTGCTGATCCTGGATCACGGCGACGGTTATCTGAGTCTATATGGACATAACCAGAGCCTGCTGCGCGAGGTTGGCAGCTGGGTTCAGCCCGGTGAAGCGATTGCTACCGTGGGGCGCAGTGGCGGGCAGTCGAGCCCGGCGCTGTATTTTGCCATTCGCCACCAGGGCCGCGCCCTTGACCCGCTGGCGTGGTGTATGCTGTCTGGATAAAGCGGGCTGTGAATGTTCCCCGCTAACAGTGCCTTGGGAGAAGATGATGACCGTTGTGCGTACCCTGTTCGCTGCCGGCTTGAGCCTGGCGCTTGGCGTGGCCTCACTCCAGGCCCAGGGACAGGAGTCGGCGGCGCCGTTGCCGCTCAATGAGCTGCGTACCTTTGCCGAGGTGCTGGACCGGATTCGTAGCGCCTATGTTGAACCGGTGGACGACGCCACGCTGCTGGAGAACGCCATTCGCGGCATGCTTGAAGGGCTTGATCCGCATTCGGCTTACCTGGAGCCGGAGGCCTTCCAGGGCCTGCAGGACAGCACGACCGGGCAGTTTGGCGGGCTGGGCATCGAGATCGGACAGGAGGACGGCTTCATTCGGGTTATTTCGCCGATTGACGATACGCCGGCGGCCCGTGCCGGGATTGAGGCGGGTGATCTGATCATCAAGATCGACGATCAGCCGGTCAAGGGCATGAGTCTGGTCGATGCGGTCAACCTGATGCGCGGCGAAGCCGGCTCCAAGGTCACCCTGACCCTGGTGCGCGGCACCGGTAGCCCGTTCGAGGTGGAGCTGACCCGGGCGGTGATCCGGGTTGCCAGTGTGCGTTCCGAGGAGCTGGAGTCCGGTTATGCCTATTTGCGTATCACCCAGTTCCAGAACAATACCGGCGATGAGGTGCGTCGCAGCCTGGGCAGTCTCAACCCCAATGGCGAGCTCAAGGGACTGGTGCTGGATCTGCGCAACAACCCTGGCGGGGTGCTGCAGTCGGCGGTCGAGGTGGCTGACAGCTTTCTCGATCAGGGCCTGATCGTCTATACCCAGGGACGTCTGAGCAATGCCGAGATGCGCTTCAGTGCCACCAGCAACAATCCCAGTCGCGGCGTACCGCTGGTGGTGCTGATCAATGGTGGCTCGGCCTCGGCCTCGGAAATCGTCGCCGGCGCCCTGCAGGATCACGCCCGGGCGGTGATCATGGGTACCGACAGCTTCGGCAAGGGTTCGGTTCAGACGGTGTTGCCGCTGAACAATGACCGGGCGCTGAAGCTGACCACCGCGCTGTATTACACCCCCAATGGTCGCTCGATCCAGGCCCAGGGCATCGTGCCGGATATCCATGTCGAGCGCGGCCGGGTTACTCAGGAGCGGGAGGAGGCCGGTTATCGCGAGGCTGACCTGCAGCGCCACCTGGGCAACATCAACGGCGAGGAGCGCACTACCCGGCAGGTGCAGGCCGAGCGCAGTGAGCGGCGCCAGGATACCGATTATCAACTCAGTCAGGCCCTGAATCTGCTCAAAGGCTTGAATATCACCCGCAGTCGTCAATGAGGCTGTTGCTGTTCGGGCTGCTGGCTCTGCTGGCAGCCTGCTCGGACGCGCCTGCCCCTGCCGAGATACCAGCCCGCGACGCTGAGACGGAACTGCAGATTGAGCTGCAAGAGTCGCCACCGCCAGCGCTTGCTGGTCGCGGCGATAGCGCTGACTGGATGGCTATCGAGCATGCGGGCTGGCCCGAGCGGCCAGCCGAGGTGTTGGCTCCAGTGCTGCCTGATCCCGGTCCTGTGCTGGCTATCATTATCGACGATGTTGGTCATGCTTATGCCCAGGGCCGGCGGATCATCGATATGCCGGTACCAATCGCCCTCGCGATTTTGCCGCATACCCAGTTTGCCCAGCGGCTGGCGCAGGAAGCCGCCGAGGCCGGGCGCACGGTCATGCTGCATCAGCCGATGGAAAACGGCGCCGGGCTGGATATCGGCCCGGGTGGTCTCTACAGCGGTATGCCCGAGGAAGAGTTTGACCGGGTGCTGCGCGACAACCTCAACAGCTTTGTGCCGATTCAGGGGCTCAACAACCACATGGGCAGCCGTCTGACTGCCGAGCGTGAGCCGATGGACCGGCTTATGCATCATCTGCAGGGGCGTCAGTTGTTCTTCATTGATAGCCGTACCACCGCCGCGACCCAGGCGGCGTTTGCTGCCGAAGCGGCCGGTGTACGCCATCTGTCGCGTGATCAGTTTCTCGATCATGTGCGTGAGCCTCAGGCGATTGCCGCGGCCTTTGAGCAGGGGCTGCGGCTAGCTCGGCAGAATGGTCAGGCGCTGCTGATCGGGCATCCCTACCCGGAAACCCTGGATTATCTGGAGCGGGTATTGCCGGAACTGGAAGCGCGTGAAGGGGTGCGGGTGGTTGGTGTTGAGGAGCTTTTAGCGCGCAAGTACGCGCGCTGAGAGCGGTATCGCCGTGGACGATACCGCCTGGTCCGGTTACAGGCGCATTTCGATGCCGCGTGCCGCCATATAGGCCTTGGCTTCGGCGATGCTGTATTCGCCAAAGTGGAAGATGCTCGCCGCCAGTACCGCATCGGCGCCGCCCTGCAGTACGCCGTCCGCCAGATGCTGGAGGTTGCCGACCCCGCCCGAGGCGATCACCGGGATGTGCAGCGTATCGCTGATGGCGCGGGTCACGCCCAGATCGTAGCCGCTCTTGACCCCGTCCTGATCCATGCTGGTGAGCAGGATTTCGCCGGCGCCCAGATCCTCCATCTTCTTGGCCCAGGCCACGGCATCCAGACCGGTCGGCTTGCGCCCGCCATGGGTGAAGATTTCCCAGCGCCCGGGCTCGCCGTCGGCCGAAACCCGCTTGGCGTCAATGGCTACCACGATGCACTGTGAGCCGAAGCGGTCGGCAGCCTCGCCAACGAACTCCGGGTTGAATACCGCCGCAGTGTTGATCGAGACCTTGTCGGCGCCGGCGTTAAGCAGGTTGCGGATGTCCTGCACGGTGCGCACGCCGCCGCCGACGGTCAGCGGAATGAACACCTGGCTGGCCATGCGCTCGACCGTGTGCAGGGTGGTATCGCGTTCCTGGTGGCTGGCGGTGATGTCGAGGAAGGTGATCTCGTCGGCACCCTGCTCGTTGTAGCGCCGGGCGATCTCAACCGGGTCACCGGCATCGCGGATATTCTCGAACTTGACGCCCTTGACCACGCGACCGTTGTCGACATCGAGGCAGGGGATGATGCGTTTGGCCAGGGGCATTGCAGTTCTCCGGGGTGAGAAGGTTGATTCTACAGTTGGCGGCTGTCCGGCATGGCGTCATTGCGAGGCGCATCAGCGACGTGGCAATCCATGTCTGTGCTGCCAGGGTCGCATGGATTGCCGCGCCTTCGGCTCGCAATGACGTTACCGAGTGCCGGCCTTCGGCTCGCATGACGTTGGCGGGTGCCATGCTTTCGGCTCGCAATGACGGCCTGGGGCGGCTGAGGCTGTTCAGCCCTGCGCGCGGTCGCACAGGGCCTGCGCCTCGGCCACATCCAGCGTGCCTTCGTAGATGGCGCGGCCGGTGATGGCGCCGATGATGCCGGGGGCGTGGGCGTCGAGCAGGGTCTGGATGTCGCCAAGATTGTGGATGCCGCCGGAGGCGATCACCGGAATCGAGGTGGCATTGGCCAGCGCGGCGGTGGCCTCGACATTGCAGCCCTGCATCATGCCGTCTTTGGCGATGTCGGTGTAGACAATCGCGGACACGCCATCGGCTTCGAAACGCTTGGCCAGATCGATGACCTGAATGCTGCTGACTTCGGCCCAGCCATCGGTGGCGACAAAGCCGTCTTTGGCGTCCAGGCCGACGATCACCTTGCCGGGGAAGGCGCGGCAGGCCTCGCCAACGAATTCCGGCTGCTTGACCGCCTTGGTGCCGATGATCACGTAGCTGACTCCGGCCTTGACGTATTCCTCAATGGTTTCCAGCGAGCGGATGCCACCGCCGATCTGGATCGGCAGATTCGGGTAGCGCCGGGCGATGGCGGTGACCGCCTCACCGTTGACCGGCTTGCCCTCGAAGGCGCCGTTCAGATCGACCAGGTGCAGGCGCCGGCAGCCGGCGTCTACCCATTTGGCGGCCATCGCGACCGGGTCGTTGGAGAACACCGTGGCATCGTCCATCAGGCCCTGGCGCAGGCGTACACAGGCGCCGTCTTTGAGGTCGATAGCGGGGATGATCAGCATCAGTTTTTCCTTTGGAAACAGCGTGAGCGTACGGCTCGCAGCTCGGGTTATTACCAGCGCCCGTCCCAGGCCAGAAAGTTCTGCAGCAGTTGCAGGCCATTGGTATGGCTTTTTTCCGGGTGGAACTGGGTGGCGAAGACATTATCGTCGGCCACGGCGGCGGCGAAGTCGACCCCGTAGTGGCAACGCCCGGCGACGTGCTTGCCCGGGTCGGCGTAGAAACTGTGGACGAAGTAGAAACGCGCGTCCTGCTCGATGCGGTGCCACAGCGGGTGGTCGATGGTCTGCTTGACCTGATTCCAGCCCATGTGTGGCACTTTCAGGCGCTGGCCGTCGGCCTCGCGCAGTTCGTCACCGAAAAACCGTACCTGGCCGGGGAACAGCCCGAGGGCGTCGACGCCGCCATTCTCTTCGCTGTGTTCGAGCAGCATTTGCATGCCGACACAGATGCCGAGCAGGGGCTTGTCGGCGGCGACCTGGCGCACGACCTGATCCAGGCCGAGCTGGCGCAGTTCGCTCACGCAATCACGAATGGCACCGACGCCGGGCAGGATCACCCGGTCGGCGGCGAGAATCCGTTCGGCATCGCTGGTCACTTCGACCTGGCGGGCACCGACATGCTCCAGCGCCTTGGCGACCGAGTGCAGATTGCCCATGCCATAGTCGATAACGGCAACCACGGACATCAGAGGCAGCCCTTGGTCGAAGGCATCATGCCACTCATGCGCGGGTCCAGTTCCAGGGCCATGCGCAGCGCCCGGCCAAAGGCCTTGAACACCGTCTCGATCTGGTGGTGGGTGTTGACCCCCTTCAGATTGTCGATGTGCAGAGTCGCCTGGGCGTGATTGACGAATCCCTGGAAGAATTCCATGAACAGATCGACATCGAAGCCGCCGACGGTGGCACGGGTATAGGGCACATGCATGTGCAGGCCGGGGCGACCGGAGAAATCGATCACCACGCGTGACAGCGCCTCGTCCAGCGGCACATAACTGTGGCCGTAGCGGCAGATGCCCTTCTTGTCACCGATTGCCTTGGCGAAGGCCTGGCCGAGGGTGATGCCGACGTCCTCGACGGTGTGGTGATCGTCGATGTGCAGGTCGCCGCGGCAGTGGATGTTGAGGTCGATCAGACCGTGTCGGGCGATCTGGTCGAGCATGTGCTCAAGGAAGGGCACGCCGATATCCAGGTCCGCCTGGCCGGTGCCATCGAGGTTGATGGACACCTTGACCTGGGTTTCCAGGGTATTGCGCTCGACGCTGGCCTTACGCTCAGCCATGGCAGTTCTCCGCTGAATAATCTATCAAGGGCGTGCATTATACGGTTTGCGCCGGATAGGGGCTACTGGCGGGCCGATCAGGATTGACTATCAGGGGGACAGAGCAGACCAATGGTGGATGTCGAGGTGGTGGTAGTGGGAGCCGGGGTGGTCGGGTTGGCGATTGCCCAGTGCCTGGCTGCTGCTGGGCGCGAGGTGCTGGTGCTGGAGCGTGAGCCCTGGCCGGGGCAGCACGCCTCTAGTCGCAACAGCGAGGTGATCCATGCCGGGATCTACTACCCGCCAGGTTCGCTCAAGGCCCGCTTGTGCCGCGAGGGGCGTGATCTGCTGTATGCCTGGTGTATCGAGCGTGGGGTGGAGCATCAGCGGATCGGCAAGCTGCTGGTGGCGGTTGAGGAGAACGAGTGTCCGGCGTTGGCGCGGCTGCAGGCCAATGCGCGGGCCAACGGAGTCGAGCTGCAAGCGCTGAGCGGTGCCGAGGTGCTGGCGCTGGAACCGGAATTGCGGGCGGTGGCTGGGTTGTTTTCGCCGCTGACCGGCATCATCGACAGTCACGCCCTGTTGCAGTCGTTCGAGACTGCACTGCAGCAAGGCGGTGGTCAACTGAGCCTTAATACCGAGGTCAGACGCTTGCACCCTCAGGCAGATGGCTGGCAGGTTGAGGGCGACAGCGCAGGCCAGGCCTTTAGCCTGCGCTGTCGCTGGCTGATCAACAGTGCCGGGATCTTTGCCCAGGCGCTGACTCGGAGCATTGACGTCGAGCTGCGAACCGTACCGGCCTTGCACCTGTGTCAGGGGCGTTATTTCAGTTACAGCGGCCGTTCACCCTTTCGTCATCTGGTCTATCCAATGCCAGAGGTCAACACCGCCGGGCTGGGGGTGCATGCGACGCTGGATCTGGGCGGGCAACTGCGTTTCGGCCCGGATGTGCGCTATGTCGATAGCCTTGATTATCGGGTTGATCCGCAGCTGCGCGAGCAGTTTGCCAGGGCCGTGCAGCGCTATTGGCCTGGCTGCCAGGCCGAGCGCCTGCAGCCGGGTTATGCCGGTGTCCGCGCCAAGCTGTCCGGGGCCGGGGAACCGGCTGCCGATTTCATTCTCCAAGGTCCTGCCGAGCATGGCCTGGCCGGGCTGATCAACCTGTTCGGTATCGAGTCACCGGGGCTGACCGCCAGCCTGGCCATCGCCAATGAGGTCGCGGTCCGGCTCGGCAGGCTTTAAGCTAGGCTGAATCTAAAGCAAACATAGCTGCACGAAAGTCAATTTAGCTCGGTTGCCGCTGACCTGTTCTGGACCGTTAGATGCCAGGGATGGCATCTACGAGCCCCCAGGGACGGGTTCACGGCGTGTCCAGAACAGGTCAGCGGCAACTGAGCCAACACGGAACTCATCGAGTCAGTGTTTACCTAGCAACCAAGGAGAGAGCGATGAAGTCGCTGGCCAAACTGATAGGTCTGGTGGTGTTCGGGGTAGTGGTACTGGCGGTCGGGATTCTGTTTTTCCTGACCCGGATGTTCGACCCGAACGACTACAAGGAACACATCCAGCAAGCCGCACGGGACAAGGCCAGTGTCGAGCTGACCCTGGGCGGAGATATTGGCTGGTCGCTGTTCCCCTGGCTGGGTATCGAGCTCAAGGATGTTGGCGTTGCGCCGTTGCATGATCCTGATCAGCCCTTGGCCCAGGTTGGTTCACTGGGGCTGGGCGTTGAAGTTCTGCCGCTGCTGCGTCGGCAGTTGCGTATGAGCGACGTGATCCTCGACAGCGTCAGTCTCAATCTGATCAAGGATGCCGACGGCAAGGGCAACTGGGAGTCCATCGGTCAGTCGGCCGAGTCGCCCGCGCGCACGCCACAACCGCCAGCCGAGACCGAGCCGCCAGCCCGTCAGCCAGCGCCGCAGACCACTGCAGGCGAGCTGGATATTTCCATCGAAAGTGTGCGCATTACCAATGCGCGGATTCACTACGAAGACCGCCAGAGTGGTGAGCGCCTGCAGTTCGAGGATGTCAACCTGAGTACCGGGGCACTGGTCGAAGGTCAGCCGTTCGATCTGGCCTTTCTTGGGCTGATGCTCACCGAGCAGCCGGTCATGCGCACCCGCATCGATCTCAAGGGGGTAGCGCAGTTCGATCTGGGGCTCAAGCGTTACCAGCTTGAGGCGCTTAATCTCAAGATCGACGCCAGTGGTGAGCCGTTCTCCGGGCGGGCGGTCAGTCTGCAGTTGCAGGGTGATGCGCTGGTCGACCTGGCTGCCCAGGTGGCGGAGCTGAACCAGATGCGCCTGAGCCTGGCCGACATGCGCGCCACCGGGCAACTGCGGGCCAGTGAGCTGGACAAAGCCTTGAAGCTCGGTGGCCAGCTCGATGTGGCCGAATTCAATGCCCGCGAGTTGCTGCGCTCGCTCGGCCAGGAGGTGCCGGAAACTGCCGACCCGCGAGCACTGGAAAAAGTGGCTCTGACTGCACGACTCAATGGCAGCAGCAACAGCCTGATGCTGGAGCAGCTCAAGCTGGTGCTCGATGGCACCGAACTCAGTGGCAGTTTGGGAGTAGCTGACTTCGAGCGGCAGGCCCTGCGCTTTCAACTGACGGGCAACCAGTTGAATATCGACAACTACCTGCCGCCGAGTGAGAAGCCCACAACCTCGGCGGCCCCGGCCGGACGCCCGGGTGGCAGCAGTTCGACGGCTGAGCCCGAGCCCTGGAGCGATGAGCCGGTATTGCCGCTTGAGTTGCTGGCGCGGCTGGATGTCGATGGCAGCCTGGATCTGCAGCAGGTGCGTCTGACCGAGCTGGATATCGCGCCGTTCAAGGCGGCTGTGGTGGCCCGCAATGGCCGGGTCCGGTTGAATAATCTTGAGGGCGGGGTGTTTGGTGGCCAGTTCAAGGCTTCGGCTGAGATCGATACCCGCCAGACGCCGGTCAGCCTGAGTGTCAGCAAGCAGTTGACCGGTATGGACTCGCTGGCGGTGCAACGTGCCTATGAGGTCGCCGAACAGTTTCGCGGCCGGCTGGACCTGACCCTTGAGGCGCGCTCAAGCGGCAACAGCATCAAGCGCTGGATCGAAACCATGAACGGTAATGCCCGTTTCAGTGTCAGCGACGGTGCTCTGCTCGGGGTCAATCTTGAGCAGCAGTTGTGCCGGGCCATTGCCCTGGCCAACCGGCGCAGTCTGAGCGAAGCGCATGGCAGCGAAGATACCCCGTTCCGCAGCCTGAACGGCAGCTTCCGGATCGTCAGCGGTAAGGTCAGCGGTGATGATCTGGTCGCCGCGCTGCCGGGTATCCAGGTCAAGGGCCGGGGCGATATCGATCTGCCGCCGCAGCGTCTGGACTATCGCCTGGGGCTGTTGCTGGAGGGCGATACCCGGGAAATGCCGGATCCGGCCTGCCAGGTCAATCAGCGCTATGTTGGCATCGAGTGGCCAGTGCGCTGCCGTGGCTATCTGCATAATGCCGCCAGCAGTTGCAACGTGGATACCGATGGTGTGGCCCAGATTGCTGCCCGGTTGGTGGGCAGTGAGGCACAGCGCAAGGTTGAGGAGCGTCTGCAGGAGCGCCTGGGCGATCAGGCCCCGGCCGTGCGCGAGACCATTCGCGGGCTGTTCAACCGGTGAGTCCTGAAGCTTTTTCCCAGGCGGTATTGCAGTGGTACGACAGCCACGGGCGCAAGGATCTGCCCTGGCAGCAGGGGATTACCCCGTATCGGGTCTGGGTGTCGGAGATCATGCTGCAGCAGACCCAGGTGGCGACGGTGATCCCCTATTTCGAGCGCTTCATGCAGGTGCTGCCGGATGTGTTCGCCCTGGCCGCCGCGCCGGCTGACGAGGTGCTGCATCTGTGGACCGGGCTTGGCTACTACAGTCGGGCGCGTAACCTGCACAAGGCCGCGCAGCTGGTGGTGCAGCAGCATGACGGCGTGTTTCCGCACGACCTGGAGGCCCTGACTGAGCTGCCGGGGATCGGCCGCTCCACGGCCGGCGCCATCGCCAGCCTGAGCATGGGGTTGCGCGCGCCGATTCTGGACGGCAACGTCAAGCGGGTGCTGGCGCGTTATCACGCGGTCGAGGGTTGGCCTGGTGAAACCCGGGTGCAGGCCCAGTTGTGGCAGTTGGCCGAACGCTATACGCCGCAGCAACGGGTCAATCACTACACCCAGGCGATGATGGATCTGGGGGCCACGCTCTGTACCCGCAGCAAGCCGATGTGCCTAGTGTGTCCGCTGCAAGCTGGCTGTCAGGCCCGAGTGCTTGGTCAGCCTACGGCTTATCCGCACTCCAAGCCGCGCAAGGCATTGCCGGTGCGCCAATGTGTAATGCCGCTGCTGGTCAATTCGGGTGGTGACATCTGGCTTGAGCGACGCCCCGATTCGGGGCTCTGGGGTGGGCTTTGGTGCCCGCCTCAGCTCGATGATGGTGCACAGTTGGCTGACTGGCTCCAGCAACGTGGCTGGCAGGCTGGTGAGCCTGCGGTGCTGGAGCCGCTGCGCCACACCTTCAGTCATTTCCACCTGGATATACAGCCTCTGTTGTTGCAGGTCGGGCCTGGCGCTGGCGTGGCCGAGGGCGGGCAGGTCTGGTATAACCTGCGCCAACCGTCCCGCCTGGGCCTGGCCGCACCGGTCAAGAAACTGCTCAAACGGGTCGCCCCGCTGATCGACAAGGCTTGAGAGGAGTCTTCACATGACACGCACCGTGATGTGCCGCAAATACAAGCAGGAGCTGCCGGGTCTGGACCGGCCGCCGTATCCAGGGCCCAAGGGCGAGGCAATCTATCAGGACGTGTCCAAGCGTGCCTGGGACGAGTGGACCGCCCATCAGACCATGCTGATCAACGAGCGGCGGCTGAACATGATGGATCCGGAGGATCGCAAGTTCATCCAGCAGGAGATGGAGAAATTCCTGTCCGGGGAAGAGTACGCCCAGGCTGAGGGCTATGTGCCGCCAACCGAGTGATTCTGCTAAGCGGCTGAAAAAATAAAATATTTTTGTCCGGCCCGCTTGACAGTTCTAAGCATAAACCGTTTAATAGCGGCCCTGTCGCCCAGGTAGCTCAGTTGGTAGAGCAGGGGATTGAAAATCCCCGTGTCGGCGGTTCGATTCCGTCCCTGGGCACCATGATTAAAAAGCCCGCTGGCCTTGCCAGCGGGCTTTTTTTATTGCCATGGATCAGCGTTCACCATGCTGGCCTGTTTAATCTGGAAAGACTTTTGCATGCAAATTCGAGACATGACCCGATCAGGGTTCTTGGTCATGTCGGGAGCCTGTGCTAGTTTTGCCGGATGACAGGAAGATTGCAGAAGGAACTGTCGGTCAGCCGGCACCGGGTTCCGGTTCAATGAACATGACGCCAACGGCGTCCGACTGGATAACGACAAGTGACACCCCCTGCTCTGGAAGTACGTAACCTGCATAAACGCTACGGCGACCTTGAAGTACTCAAGGGCGTCGATCTGATCGCCCGGGACGGTGACGTGATCTCGATCCTGGGCTCATCCGGCTCCGGCAAGAGCACCCTGTTGCGTTGCATCAATCTGCTGGAGAACCCCCATGCCGGGCAGATCTTTGTTGCCGGCGAGGAACTCAAGCTCAAGTCTGGCAAGGATGGCGCACTGGTTGCCGCCGACAACAAGCAGATCAATCGCCTGCGTGCGCGGGTCGGCTTCGTGTTTCAGAGCTTCAACCTGTGGCCGCACATGAGCATTCTCGACAACATCATCGAGGCGCCGCGCCGGGTGTTGGGGCAGTCCAAGGCCGATGCGATTGCCGCCGCCGAGGTGTTCCTGGAAAAGGTCGGCATTGCCGACAAGCGTCATGCCTTTCCGGCCCAGTTGTCTGGCGGTCAGCAGCAACGGGCAGCGATCGCCCGGACCCTGGCCATGCAACCACGGGTGATCCTGTTTGATGAACCGACCTCGGCACTTGACCCGGAAATGGTCAACGAAGTGCTGTCAGTGATTCGGGCGCTGGCCGACGAGGGGCGTACTATGCTGTTGGTGACTCATGAAATGGGCTTTGCCCGCCAGGTGTCCAGTCAGGTGGTATTTCTGCACAAGGGGCAGGTCGAGGAAATCGGCACCCCGGAGCAAGTGTTCGAGCATCCGAAATCGGAGCGCTGCAAGCAGTTCATGTCCAGCCATAGGTAAGGAGCAATACCGATGAAAAGCTATAAGAAGATCCTGATGGCCGCTGCGGCCGCCGTGTTTATCAGCGCTCCGGCGCTGGCTGCCGAGAAACTGCGGATCGGTACCGAAGGTGCCTACCCTCCCTTCAACCTGATCGACAGCAGTGGCAACGTGGTTGGCTTCGATATCGATATCGCCATGGCCCTGTGCGAGAAGATGGAAGTTGAGTGCAGCATTGTTACCTCGGACTGGGATGGCATCATTCCGGCACTGAACACCCGCCGCTTCGACTTCCTGGTCGCTTCCATGTCGATTACCGACGAGCGCAAGCAGGCCGTTGATTTCACCGAGCCCTACTACACCAACAAGCTGCAGTTTGTTGCTCCCAAGTCGTCCGACTTCCAGACCGACGAGGCCAGCCTCAAGGGCAAGACCATTGGTGCCCAGCGGGCGACCATCGCTGGTCAGTGGCTGGAAGACAACCTGGCCGGAGTGGTCAATATCCGCCTGTACGACACCCAGGAGAACGCTTACCTGGATATGAGCTCCGGACGCATTGATGGTGTGCTGGCCGACAACTTCGTGCAGTACGAGTGGTTGCAGAGCGATGCTGGCGCCAACTTCGAGTTCAAGGGTGAGCCGGTCTTTGACAACGACCAGATCGGTATCGCCGTGCGCAAGGGTGATCCGCTGCGTGAGCGTCTGAACAAAGCGTTGCAGGAAATCCTCGAAGACGGAACCTACGAGCAGATCAACGCCAAGTACTTCCCCTTCAGCATTTATTGATCCGGCTGGCCGGGCCTGATGGCCCGGCCGTTCTGACGAGCGCCCATGTTCGATTTACACGGCTTTGGTCCGGCCCTGCTTGACGGGACCTGGATGACCATTCGTTTGTCCCTGGCAGCGGTTGCCCTGGGCCTGGTATTAGGCCTGCTCGGGGCCAGCGCCAAGATCTCCGACAAGATGCTGTTGCGTGGCCTGGGTGGTTTTTACACCTCGGTGGTACGCGGTGTGCCGGAAACCCTCTGGGTTCTGATGGCCTACTTCGGCACGGTGTCATCGCTGAACTGGCTGGGTAGCCATTTCGGCAATCCGGAATTCAGCTTCAGCCCCTTCGTGGCTGGCACCCTGGCCCTTGGTCTGTGTTTTGGTGCCTACGCTACCGAGGTGTTCCGCGGAGCGCTGCTGTCGATTCCGCCCGGGCAGAAGGAAGCCGGGCTGGCGCTGGGCATGTCGAATCTGCGTATTTTCTGGCGCATTACTCTGCCGCAACTGTGGCGGGTGGCGTTGCCGGGGCTGGGCAACCTGTATCTGATCCTGCTCAAGGATACCGCACTGGTTTCGTTGATTACGCTCAATGAACTGATGCGCCAGGCGCGTATTGCCGGGCAGGCGACCCGTGAGCCCTTTACCTTCTTCTTTGCCGCCGCGCTGATCTATCTGGCGCTGACGGTGATTATCATGATTGCGCTGCACTGGTTCGAGCGTCGCGCCAACCGTGGCTTTGTGAGGACTGAGCTATGAGCTGGCTGGAGCGTTGGGAACTGGTCGTGCGCTGGTGGCCGCAGCTGTGGAGCGGCGCCCTGATGACCCTGGAGCTGGTCGGCCTGGCAGTGGTGCTGGGGCTGATTCTGGCCATCCCGCTGGGGCTGGCGCGGGCCTCACGGCACTGGTATGTGCGCGTGCTGCCCTACAGCTACATCTTTTTCTTCCGTGGCACGCCGCTGCTGCTGCAACTGTTTCTGGTCTATTACGGCCTGTCGCAGTTCGAGGCGGTGCGCCAGAGCATATTCTGGCCCTACCTGCGTGAGCCCTACTGGTGTGCGCTGATCACCATGACCCTGCACACCACCGCCTATATCGCGGAAATCCTGCGTGGCGCGATTCAGGCCGTGCCGCCGGGCGAGGTTGAGGCCGCGCGGGCTCTGGGCATGTCGCGGCGTCAGGCCCTGCAGTACATCATTCTGCCGCGCGCCATCCGCATCGGCCTGCCAGCCTACGGCAACGAAGTGATCCTGATGCTCAAGGCCAGCGCGGTGGTCTACATGATCACCCTGATGGACATCATGGGCACCGTCCAGACCATCAATTCGCGGACCTACCAGTATGAGCTGTTCTATCTGGTCGCTGGTCTGATGTATCTGGTCATCACCCTGGCCTTCACCCAGGTGTTCAAGCTGATCGAGCGCTGGCTGAAAGTGGACGCCAGCCGCCGGCGCTAAGATCTCATGGACTTTGCGGCCCGGTTCGCCGCACTGGACGCTTGGCTGTGTGAACACCAGGCGCTCTGGCGAGCCAAACCCTTCACCCAACTGACTCTAGCCTGGGAAGCCGACTGGCCGGCATTGGCCGCCTGGTTGCGTGAGCGCAGCCTGGAGCAGGCCGAGCGCGAGCACAATCAGCCCTGGCAGTTGTCGGCACCTGCACCTTTTCCTGCTTTGGCTGCCCAGGCACAGGCCCTGAGTGCGGTCGAAGACTGGAGCGGTGCCGTTGTGGCCGAATTGCCGGAACTGCTGTCCCGGCATATCCCCGGGCGCAAATGGCAGCAAATCACGCGGTTTGCCGCTGCCAGTCGGCAGCGCTGGCAGCGCTCGCCCAGCCACTGGCTTGACTGGTGCGCCGGTAAAGGTCATCTGGGACGCTTGCTGGCCTGGCAAAGCGCTCTGCCGCTGACCTGTCTGGAACGAGATCCCCAGCTCAATTTTGACGGTGCAGCCATGAGTCGGCAGCAGGGCATTGCTGCCCGGCATCTGGATGCCGACGTGCTGCAACCGGCCGCCTGGCAGCAGCTGCGCCCCGAGCACAGTCTGTTGGCACTGCACGCCTGCGGTGAGTTGCACATGACGCTGCTGCGCGAAGGCGCGGCGCGCGGTTGTGCCCAACTGGCGGTCTCTCCCTGCTGCTACAACCGCATCAGCCGCAGCGAATACCAACCCATGTCGCAACGAGCGGCCCGCTCGGCTCTGCGCCTGAGCGAGGAGGACCTGCGTCTGCCACTACAGGAAACCGTGACCTCGGGCCAGCGAGTGCGGCGTCTGCGTGATCAGTCCATGGCCTGGCGCCTGGCCTTCGATCTTTGGCAGCGTCAGGCCCGAGGGGTAGACAGTTACCTCAGTACGCCCTCGCGCCCGGAGAGCGTCATGAATCAAGGCTTTGAGGCTTTTTGTCGCGACATGGCGGCACATCACCAGCTGGAGCTGCAGCCGCCAGCCTGCTGGGCTGAGCTTGAACAGCAGGGCTGGCAACGGCTGGCTGTGGTGCGCAACCTCGAATTGGTGCGGGCCCTGTTTCGTCGGCCGCTGGAAATCTGGCTGTTGCTCGACCGGGCGCTGTTTCTTCAGGAGCAGGGCTATCAGGTGCAACTGGGCCAGTTCTGCCCACCTGCGCTGACGCCGCGCAATCTGCTGATTGTTGCCGAGCGCAACTAAGCGTTTGCCAACATCCTATCACCACACTTCCCACGGCTTGCGCACAGGGTTATCCACAGGAATGGCTGGGTTGTGGTTATCCACGCTTGCTGTGTATAACTGTGTGGGTGACGTCTTGGTAACCTCGTGAAAGCCAGATATTACAAGGCTTTCAGCGCTCTGGCTGAAAAGTGATCTTTGTTGATTGTGCAGAAAAAACAAGGAGTTGAGGGGGCTTTGTCAAGCGCTTTTAGAGAAATAATTCACAACCTTGGTATGGTTGTGCATAGCCTCCTGAAGTCGCAGAAAACCGGTCTGTGGCTTTACACCGACCGCAGTCCCTATATAATGCATCCCGCGCCGGTATAGCTCAGCTGGTAGAGCAACTGACTTGTAATCAGTAGGTCCCGGGTTCGACTCCTGGTGCCGGCACCAATTAAAACAGTAGCATAGGCTCATCGCAATGGTGGGCCTTTGTCGTTTCTGGGCCTTGGGGAACCGTTTGGGGTACCAGATCCTTTATGGAACTGAGTCGCCCGTCTTCGATTTTTTGAAACCAATTTCGCTACCTTTTCGACCTTTCTCCATCGCTCAAATCAGGTGTCATAGGGGCTCCGCAATCACCAGGAGAAAACTATGATCTTAATAACCTTTGCGCACGATCACATCCTTGGAAAGCGTAGGGGGCGATGACGTGATGATGTCTGATGAAGTGCTGAAAACGACGCAAGAGATTTGTGCAAAACTTCAGATCAGCCGACAAACCCTGTGGCGACTGCAGAAATCGCACCCAACGATGCCGGGCCTTTACATGGTTGGAAGGACAGCGCGCTGGTCCGAGCGCGAGCTGATGGAATGGCTTGGGAACGGTGTAAAACACTGAACTCGACGCCCCAGGGAAGGGGCAAACCTGACAGGACGTAAAGACTGCCAAAAAATACTTCCGTTGTGGACGCCTCAGGGCAAAGTCAAAGGCCTACCCAGGCGTCAGCTCTTGAGGTCCTTTTCAGTGCCGTATTTCTTGTCAAGGTGCTTTGCCACATGCCAGCCGATGATGCTGACCAGTGTGAGCAGCCCCACAAGTGTAACTGTAACGTACACGATGGCCATGCCTACTCTCCTCGCTGGATTGCGCTGATTAAATTTACCACAAAGGCAGCAATCAGCATAAAGCTGCGGCAGCTAGGCAAAATGCCACAGCAATCGGGGCTTTTTTGCTATGCTAATGGCCTGGGCCGCAGGACTTTGTTGGTGACGGCTTGCCGTCGCCTCCCCCTGCGGACGTTTCATTCAGCCACCTCTTGGAGTCGTAATGAAACAACACGTGGTGGTTGAGGACTGGGATGGCGATGGCGGTATCCGGATTCCTGACGAAGTTCTGCAGGAAATGGGGCTTGGCGTTGGGGACTCGCTCTACCTGTTCGAGGAGTACATGGGCACAACACGCTGCCTAGTACTCAGCAAGACTCCTCGCAACATTAAGCCGATTGAGAGTAAGGAGGCCTTAGGCAAGGAAGAGTGAACCGATGCCCGCTGCTATGGGGTCCGGTACCTGCAGTAGCCTCTCTGCGACTTTTTGCCGTCGTACCCCACAAAGGTCGCTGTCCCGGGTTTCGTTGTGTGATGCCTGGATTGCCGTTTCTGACGCACATTTAGCTGTTCCGCACCTTACGCTCGCGAAGCAATAATACTCGCCTGCTCATAGATATGCTGACGCCACTCGGTTGGCTCCTGCACATCGATACTGGCCCCGAAACCCATTATCCACCACAGCGTTTGCTGATCGTTCGGCACGCTACCTTTCAGTTGTACCCAGCCTTCGGCATCTGGTTCGGACAGGGTTTGATCCATGCACAGCGGCGTTTCGGCTAGCAGCCAGGCCACCGCTGAAGTGATGCGTGCCACCAGTCTGACCGGCTCTTTGGCCAAGGGAAAGCCAAAGGCCCCTTGGTCTATGTAAGTCTGCACATTGAAGTCCGGGCGAGCCCGATAGAGGCGAGCGCTGGGAGTGACGTTGCGGAATCGATGCAGGGCGAACTGGCGGACATCATCATGCTCATTGACTGTTGCAAGCAGGTACGAGCTGCTGTCACGGGTCACCAGTCCCAGCGGGTGCAGGGTGAAGTTCTTAACCTCACCTTTGACGCGGCTCAGGTACTCGACATCCACAGCATAACTGTTCAGCAGGGCATCGGTGAGCTGTTCCCAGATCGTTGGACTTATCTCGGCGGCTATCAATGATTTGCCATTGGGGATAGCCCGCACACGTTGGCTCCACTGCGCAAAGCCATTCGCTTGCATGCCTTCCAGATGCTTGCGTGCGCCTTGGAACTTGTAGCTGATTTTGTCCATCGCAACCTTTGGCAGAAGTCCCCGAACAGCTTCTTCGGCCAGCACCAGCGTCAGGGCCGTGACGGTATCCAATGCCGGTAGGTCACTGGTGTAGTTCCTCATGTAGCTCCATCGATAAGGTTTTTCATCCTTGCAGCAGGCTAGCGGGAAATGCTTCGCTAGCTTCTCCAGATCGCGCTGTAGTGAGCGGTCCGTCACATGATAGCCTTGTTCCTCAAGGCGCAACTGAATCGTCGTGGTGCTTAGGTTGTACGGGGAGCGAGGCAGCATCTGCAGGATTGCAAGCTGGCGGAACAGGGTGGTGCGCTGACTCATAGATTTGCTCCGGCGTAGGCGGGGTGCGACGTATTTAGTCGCATCATGCCTGTAGGCTGTCGGGCAAGGCAACCTTGGAGAACCGCAATGCATGGAAAGGCCACCATCAATTAGTTTGACCGGCTCATTTCGTGCAAGAAAGGCGAAGCTGCGCGTATCGCGCAGCCTGCCTGCAGGAACTCATGGCCGAGGTGTATGTGGCGGGGGCGGTTGGTTGAAGACACCCAGACCAAATAACGCCACAAGATCGCTCTGGATTGCTTCCCTTTGCCACTAATCTGAAGCATCATCGTGCCAGTAATGATGAGATAACTAAAAGACACGGACCGTTGGTGTAGCGCCTTCTAGACCGGTTATGTGTCGCTGCAGAAGTAAAAGGATGCCCCATGCAAGCCGCCCTCTACGCCCCAGGCGCCCGTGTTGTAATTCGTGACTGTGAGTGGATCGTCCGCCGGGCGGATGCCAGCGATGATGGCGGCTATATCCTCACCGTGGATGGCTTGTCCGAGCTGGTCACCGGCAAAAGTGCCCGCTTTCTCACCCGCCTGGAAGAACAGGCAGACGCCATTCGCGTGCTCGACCCGGCAGAAACCCGCTTTGAACAGGATCTGAGTCCCGGCTTTGAAAAAAGCCGCTTGTTTATCGAAACCCAGTTGCGCCAGATCACCCCGGCAGATGACAAGATCCACCTCGGCCACAAAGCCGCCATGGACCCGGTTCCCTACCAACTGGACCCGGCGCTGCAGGCCCTCAAACAGAATCGCCAACGCATATTGATTGCCGATGCCGTGGGCCTGGGTAAAACCCTCGAAGCCGGCATCCTGATGACCGAGCTGATGCGTCGTGGCCGCGGCAAGCGGATTCTGGTACTGACCCTGAAAAGCATGATGACCCAGTTCCAGAAGGAAATGTGGAATCGCTTCACCATCCCGCTCACCCGACTGGACTCCGCCGGCCTGCAGCGCGTGCGCAACCACATACCCGGCAATCACAACCCGTTCTACTACTACGACAAGTCGATCATCTCCATCGACACCCTCAAGCAGGACAACGAATACCGTCGCCATCTGGAACAGGCCTACTGGGACATTATCGTCATCGACGAGGCACACAACGTTGCCGAGCGCGGCAGCAGTTCCCAGCGCGCCCAGCTGGCACAACTGCTGGCCGGGCGTTCCGACACCCTGATCATGCTCTCGGCCACACCCCACGACGGCAAGGCAAAAAGCTTCGCCAGCCTGATGAACATGCTCGACCCCACGGCCATTTCTGACCCGGACGACTACGCCAGGGAAGACTTTCGTGACAAGGGACTGGTGATCCGCCGCTTCAAGAAGGACATCCGCGATCAGGTGCAGCAGGAGTTCAAGGAGCGACAGGTCAACGACATCTACCTGAAGGCCAGTCTGGAAGAAGAGGCCGCCTACCAGGCCCTGCTGGAGGTGCCCTTTACCTATCGGGGTGAGCACAATGCCGAACGTAATGGCCAACTGGTGCGTATCGGCCTGCAAAAAGCCATTTTCAGCTCACCGGCCGCCGCAGAAGTGTCGGTCCGGCAGCGCATCAAAAAGCTGACCGGCAATGCCAACCCCAGTGCAGACGAACAGCAGGAAGTGCAGGCCCTGCACAGCCTGCTGCTGGCCCTGCGCAACATCACCCCGGCCAGCTTCCACAAATACCGGGATTTGCTCAAGCTGCTCAGCAGCAGGGAGTACGGCTGGAAGAAAACCGACACCGACGACCGTCTGGTGATCTTCAGCGAGCGCATCGAAACCCTCAACTGGCTGCATGGCCAACTGCAGGGCGACCTCAATCTGAAAGATGATGCCATCCGTATTCTGCATGGCGGCATGGGCGACATCGAACAGCAGGCCATTGTCGAGGACTTCGGCAAACCGGAGAGCAAGCTGCGTGTACTACTGTGTTCCGACGTCGCCAGCGAAGGCATCAACCTGCATTACCTGTCGCACCGGCTGGTGCACTTCGATCTGCCCTGGTCGCTGATGGTGTTCCAGCAGCGCAATGGACGGGTAGACCGATATGGCCAGGAACACACGCCGATCATCACCTACCTGATCAACCAGAGCGATAACCCCAAGGTGCGCGGCGACCAGCGCATACTGGAAATCCTCAAGGACAAGGACCAGCAGGCCTACAAGAACATCGGTGATCCGGCCACCTTTATGAAGGTGCATGATCCTGATGCCGAAGCGGCCTTGACCATGCAGGCGATGGCCGATGGCACCGATGCTGCGGCCTTTGACCAGCAATATCAGGCAGACCAGAGCAACGAAGGCGACGACCTGCTGGCGCTATTCCTCAACCCCGAGGCAGCCGCCCCGAAAACGCCCGGGCAACAGGAGCAACACACCGCTGAGCGTTACAGCCTGTTCCCCAGTGACTACGAATTTGCCCGTCAGGCGCTGGAAGCCCTCAACCGCGAGCGCAAGCAGGTCAGTTTCAGCGCCAATAACGAGCGCCAGACCCTGACCCTGACCCCGCCGGACGATCTGGACTACCGCTTTCGCTTCCTGCCACCGGAAATCAGCCCGGAGGACGGCAGCCTGGTGCTCACTGCGGACAAGCAGCGCTTTGCCGAGGAAATCCGCCGCAGCCGGCAGGACGAAAACGCCTGGCCCAAACTGCATTACCTGTGGCCCCAGCACCCGGCCATCGAATGGCTGCAGGACAAACTGCTGGCCCAGGTCGCCCGCCACAGCGCCCCGGTACTGGCATTGCCGGATACCCCACAGGTCAGCGCCGCCCTGCAACCCGGCGAAAGCGTGTTTTTACTCAGCGGTCTGATTCCCAACCGCAAGGCCCACCCGGTGATCTGGCAGTGGTTCGCCATTACCACCCGCAACGGCGCGGTGACGGGCTTGCAAGCGGCCGAAGACTGGCTGAAAACCCTGCAACTGGACAACCGGCTGCCCAACCGTGCCCAGCCAGTCAACCTCGGCCCGCTGGAAGCCCTGCGTCAGCCGGTGATTGACGCAGCCAAAGCCGCCATGCAGCAACGCCAGCAAACCTACAGTGCCGACAGCCAGCCGCGTTTGCAGCAGCAACTGGCCAGCCTGCAAGCCCTGAAAGACCGTCAGGTACGCCAGCTCGATCTGCAACTGCAGGGCTCTGGCCAGGCTGAACACTTCAAGGCCGCCCGCCGCGAAGAACGCATGAGCCGTATCGAGCGCATCTTCGAGGACTACCAGTGCTGGGTCCGCGACACCCTCAGTATCGAGCCGGTGCCCTTTATCCAAATTATCGCCGTGTTCACCCGCGAAAGCGCCTGAACCACAGGATCAACAGGAACACCCCATGGCCGTACACGACAGCGTCGCCACCTTTATCGGACTGACCAACGACAACGAGTTCTTCAGCGCCCACTACCTGGCCGAAGTGTTTCAGGGTGACTTTGCCGACATCATCAAGGACTGGGAGGCGCGTGAAGACGCTGCCAAAGCACAGGGTCAGGCTTACACCACGCCGCACCGCGCCCTGCGCAACCTCAACCAGAGCTACTTCGCCCTGCGCCACAAGCTCAAAAGCGAGCGCAGCGTCGCCGAGCGTATCCGCCTTCAGCGCGAGTTCTACAAAGACCTTCTCGGCACACTCGGCATCCCCTGGCAGCCACAAAACCGCGCTATTGCCCCCAACACCGAACTGCCGGTGCTCAGCGCCATAGGCGACCAGCTTTGGGTGCTCGGCGCACTGGATGCCAACAACGAAGGCGAAGACCCGCTATCGCTGCGCCTGCACAGTAACCAGTTCTTCGGCCCCGGCCCGCACCACGACAAACTGAAAAATACCGACTGGTACAGCATCCTCAACGAGGCGCTATTCCGTCAGGTAGCCGCCCATAACGACAACCCGCCGCGCTGGGTGCTGCTGCTGTCCGACCGTCAGGGCATCCTTATCGACCGCTACAAGTGGTCACAGAACCGCATGCTGCGTTTTGACTGGGAAGAGATTCTCGGCCGCCGCGACGACAACACCCTCAAGGCCACCGCCGTGCTGCTGCACCGCGACAGTCTGGCGCCAACCGAAGGCCAATGCCGCCTCGACAGCCTGGACGAAAACAGCCACAAGCATGCCTTTGCAGTGTCCGACGACCTCAAGTACGCCCTGCGCCAGGCCATTGAACTGCTCGGCAACGAAGCCGCCGCGCAGCTGATTGAGCTGGCCCGCGAGCGCAAGGAGGGCATTTTTACCGGCAGCAACGCCCTGGATGCCGAACAGCTGTCCAGGGAATGCCTGCGCTATATGTACCGCCTGCTGTTCCTGTTTTATATCGAAGCGCGGCCAGAGCTGGGCTACCTGCCCAGCAGCGATGAAACCTGGCGCATGGGTTACAGCCTCGACAGCCTGCGCGATCTGGAAAGCGTACGGCTGACCACCGAAGACAGCCGCCGCGGGCACTACTTCCACCACAGCCTGCAACGCATGTTCGCGCTGATTTATCAGGGCCACAGCGGCAATCGCCAGGCCGACCAGCTGCACGCCAGCACCACCAACGCCTTCTCCCTGCAAGGGCTCGACAGTCACCTGTTCGACCCGGCCAGCACCCCGCTGCTGAACCGCGTCACCTTCAGCAACGACACCTTGCAGCAGGTGATCCAGAGCATGTCGCTGACCCGCCCGCAAAAGGGCAAACGCCGCCGTGGCCGCGTCAGCTACACCCAGCTGGGTATCAACCAGCTCGGTGCCGTGTACGAAGCCCTGCTCAGCTACCGAGGCTTTTTCGCCAGCGAAGACCTGTACGAGGTCGCCCCCAAGGGCCAGAACATCAACCCGGACGATCTGGACACCGGCTACTTCGTCACCCAAAGCCAGCTCGACGAATTCGACGATAAAGAACGCGTCTACGACCTGATCGACGGCAAAAAAAGCCTGCGCGTCCACCCCAAGGGCAAATTCATCTACCGCATGGCCGGTCGCGACCGCGAAAAGTCCGCCAGTTACTACACCCCGGAAGTGCTGACCAAAAGCCTGGTCAAATACACCCTCAAAGAACGCCTGGGTGATGATGTCAGCGCCGACGACATCCTCAACCTGACCATCTGCGAACCCGCCATGGGCAGCGCGGCCTTCTTGAACGAAGCGGTCAACCAGCTCAGTGAGGCCTACCTCACCCGCAAACAGCAGGAACTCGGCCAGCGTATCCCCCACGAAGACTACCAGCGGGAACTGCAGCGGGTAAAAATGCACATTGCCGACCACAACGTATTCGGCGTCGACCTCAACCCCATCGCCGTCGAGCTGGCCGAAGTCTCCCTCTGGCTCAACGCCCTGTCCGGCGGCCACCATGTACCCTGGTTCGGCTACCAGCTGTTCACCGGCAACAGCCTGATCGGCGCCCGCCGCGAGGTCTTCCCCGCCAGCGCCCTGAAAAAGCAGCACAAGGACAGCCTCTGGTTTAACCAGGCCCCGCGCCGTTTAACCCCGCACAGCCTGCTTGAACCCGCAGGCGAGGGTGCCCGGCGCAGCAACGAGGTCTATCACTTCCTGCTGCCCGACCCCGGCATGTGCGACTACAACGACAAGGTCGCCAAACAACTGCGCCCGGATGCCTTCAAAGCCATCAAGGACTGGAAAAAGACCTTCTGCGCGCCGCTCGAAGAGCAGGAAATCCGCACCCTGCAAAGCCTCAGCGACGCCGTGGACCGCCTCTGGCGCGAACACACGCACATGCTCGAACAGCACCGCCGGCGCACCGAAGACAGCTATGCCCTGTGGGGCCAGCCACACATGGCCGAACACCTCACCAGCACCCATGCCAAGGACCAGCTGCGCAGCACCGGCATCTTCAACACCAACGCCCGCATCGCCTCGCCCTACCGCCGCCTGAAACTGGCCATGGACTACTGGTGCGCCCTGTGGTTCTGGCCGCTGGACAAAGTCGAGCAACTGCCCGACCGCCAGAAATGGCTGTTCGACCTCAATACCCTCCTCAACAGCGCCGGCACCTTCGAATTCGCCCCGGCGCAATCCCCCCTCTCCCTTGAAGGGAGAGGGGTCGGGGGAGAGGGTGACGACGACCTCTTCGCCAAACCCATCAACGACCTGTTCGCCGCCGACGACCCCCAGCAAAGCCTGCGCGCCGAAACCCGCGCCGCCCGCGAGGTCAGCACCCAGCAGGGCGAACTCAACCTGGAAAAGCTGTTCAGAAACCCCTTCTTCAACACCCTGGCCATTGCCAACGAACTGGGCGAACACTTCCGCTTTTTCCACTGGGAACTGGCCTTCGCCGACATCTTTGCCAAGCGCGGCGGCTTCGACATCACTCTGGGCAACCCACCCTGGCGCAAGGTGGAATGGCAGGAAGGCGGCGTGCTGGGTGACTATAACCCGCGCTTTGTGCTGCACAAACTCAGCGCCAAGCAGCTGACCGATGAGCGCGAAGCCGCCTTTGAGCGCAGCCCGCAGCTGCAGCAGGCTTGGTTTGCCGAACTGGCGGAAGCGGAAGGTTCGCAGGCGTTTTTGAACGCCACCCAGAATTACCCGCAGCTCGCGGGGCAAAAGGCCAACTTGTACCGATGCTTTCTGCCTCGCGGTTGGACGAATGTGAATGGCCAGGGAGTCTGTGGCTTTCTACACCCGGAAGGCATATACGATGACCCTAAGGGTGGAGAGTTCCGCCGAGAACTATATCTTCGTCTAAATAGCCACTTTCAATTCCAAAATCAGCGGATACTGTTCCCAATTGCGCATCGCGCGAAGTTCAGTATCAATGTGTACGGTCCAATCTGTGCAACGCCAAGCTTTCACAACATGGCGAATCTCTTCGTCCCCCAGACCATAGATGCCTCCTTTACACATGATGGTCGCGGGCTGGTGGGTGGTATCAAAGACGAAGAAACTGGTCACTGGAACCAAAGTGGTCACTTAGACCGCATAATCGATATTGGTGAGGAAGAATTGGCGCTTTTTGCCCAACTCTATGACGAGTCCGGAACTAGTCCGCTGGAGGCCCGGTTGCCAGCAATCCACTCAAAACAGTTGCTGGAAGTTATGGGCAAATTTGCCAAATGCAGTGTTCGGTTAGGTGATTTACAGGGACAGTACTTTGCCACAATTATGTTTGACGAAACAGCTGCTCAAAAGGATGGAACTACGCAGCGGAAAACATTATTTCCCAAATCTTCGGGGCAATTGATACTCTCTGGCCCCCATTTTTTTGTTGGCAGCCCGCTTTATAAAACTCCGCGAACGGTATGTACAGAGAAAGGCCACTACGACATCCTCGACCTGCAAACCCTGCCGGACGACTACCTGCCGCGCACCAACTACATCCCCGCCTGCGACCCTGCCACCTACCGCGACCGTACCCCGCGCGTGCCTTGGGTGGAAGAGGGCGAGCACCGGAAGGGATTGGTGACGGATTATTACCGTTTAGCGTTGAGAGCGATGATTAGTATCGGGGCGGAAAAGGGGCTAGTGCCCGCTGTGATACCGCCGGGTATCGGACATACCAACGGAGTTCGGACATACAGCTTCACCGATCAGGAATTGTTGATCTTGGTAGCTGGAGCCTGTTATTCGCTTGTTTACGATTTCATGATGAAATTGTCTGGGCGTACAAACCTTCACCAAAGTATTGAGGACTACGCTCTACCCGATAGTCTGCGCGGTGATAGTCGTTTGACTGTTCGAGTCCTTGGCCTATCCGCTTTAACTAGTTATTACGCTGATCTCTGGCAATCCAACTGGCAAGACAATTTCCGCCAACAATGCTGGGCCGCCACCCGCGTACCCATTGCCGCACTGCCACAGGACTTCTTCGCCAACCTCACCCCCGAGTGGCAACGCCACAACGCCCTGCGCACCGACTACGCCCGCCGCCAGGCCCTGGTAGAAATCGACGTCCTCGTCGCCCAGGCCCTCGGCCTCACGCTGGAAGAACTGCTCACCATCTACCGCGTCCAGTTCCCCGTCATGCGCCAGTACGAAGCCGACACCTGGTACGACCAGCGCGGCCGCATCGTCTTCACCCCCAGCAAAGGCCTGGTAGGCGTCGGCCTGCCCCGCAAGGCCCGCAACAGCGACCTCGCCGACGGCACCCACTACGCCATCGACACCCCCAACCACACCACCCAGGGCATCGCCCTGGGCTGGGAAGACATCCAGCACCTGACCGAAGGCACGGTCAGCAAAACCTTTACCGACGACACCCTCCCCGGCGGCCCCCGGGAAACCACCATCACCTACCACGCCCCCTTCTTCAAACCCGACAGGGAAGAGGATTACCGGGTGGCGTGGGACATATTTGAGGCGACACTATGATCTTATTGGCATTGCAAGAAGAAATTAAAACCCTGATTGAAAAGCAGCAAGGTCTGATGACCAGGCTGAAGGATGAAGAGGCTATTTGGAAGTCAGAAGCAACCGGTACTTCCTTTTCCCCTGCTGAACTGGATAAGCAAATTTCTGCGTTGGCCAGTGACAACGTAAAAGTCCAGGCCCTTGAGTCCACGATCGCGGTGATTGGGACCATGAAGGCGGGTAAGTCAACCACCATCAACGCGCTGATCGGTGAGGAGGTATTGCCGCACCGATTGACGGCCATGACCACTCTCCCAACACTTATCCGGCATAAGCCAGGGCAGAAAGAGCCGGTACTTAAGCTGCACAAGCTTGATGTTTTCAAGGCGCTGCTTGCCGAGGTAAATGCGCAAGCTGCAACCGTCGAAGAGCAGGGCGCTGACTTATCCAAAATAAATGAAGCCCTCGATACCATTAAAAATAGATCAGGTGACATCAGGGCTGAGTATGTTGGTAAAGATGAGATACATCAGGCCTTGTTTCTGATCAACGATACGTTGCGGCTTGCAGGGCATGATGGTTTCAACGTCAATCTTGATAACTACTTAACGCATTTTACTGATATACAAAGTCTACCAACGGTAGAAATCGAATTCCGTTGTTTGGCAGGAAGCCCTGAGGGGCGACATGCCGGCTCGCTGGCTTTGCTGGATACCCCTGGTCCTAATGAAGCCGGTCAAAGCACCGTTTTGAAAAGGATATTGTCGGAGCAAATTGAGAAAAATGCATCCATGGTGTTGCTGGTAATGAACTACACGCAACTAAACACTGAACAAGATTTGGATATCAGGAATCAGATCCGGGGCATTAAAGAGGTGTTCCGTGAGCGCTCATTTGTGGTGGTGAACCGGTTTGATGAGAAAAAGCATAACGACCTTGATGCAGATAGAACCAAAAAGCTGTCTAGTGACTTGTTGAATGATAGTGTCGATGATGATTTCATCACGCCCGATGAGGTATTTCCGGTTTCGTCTCATTACGCATTTATCGTCGAACGGGTAAATCAGCAAATTGATGAAGGTGTTCCGATATCGGCTTTTATAAAGGATGAGATAAATAAGGATTTTATCAAGGCGGCTTTTGGTGAGCTGGATGATGATGAGGCCGATGAGCTGACATACGAGCAAATCAAGGTTAAAAGTGATCGGTTGTACAAACGCTCGGGTTATGCTGTGTTTACCAGGAATATGCTCGAAAAAGCCTACACAAAAGCGGGTGAGAACAGTCTACAAGCAGCGCTGGCTAGGTTGAAAGAGAACTCTGGAAAAATCGACAGATTTACTGCTGTTGTGCGTGGTGGTCTTGCGCAAGAAATGGATGCACTTACCAACAGTATTGAGAGAACCCAAAAACTGGTTCAGTCCATTCAATTCATCTATAACAAGCTTGATGAGGTCAAGGGGGTTGGTATTGCTGAATATCGCGCCAATGCCCAGGCTACCTTGAAGCAGCATGTCGGCTCAGTTAAAGATCAAATTAGTGTGGAGTTTTCCAGAGAGCGCGCCAAGTTAATTGGTAAGCTTAAAAGTGAGGTGGACGAAAAGTCCACTCAAAAGGAACAGCAGCAGCGGCGTCATTGGTCTGGTGCGGCAAAAAAAGAGCTGTTAATTATTGAGAGTGATTTGAATAATTTGCACGCTCAGATAGAAAAGCACTCGCAAGGTGATGGTGTTCTTGAGTTTGGTAGCGATCGGAATGCCGCAGTGAAATTCGCTGAAAAAGCCAGTGCAGTTCTGAACTCTATTTTTATGTCAATGGTGAATTCCCTGCAGCAACAGTTAAATGAACTTGAAGATAATACTAAACATGAGATCCAGGTTCAGCTCTTTGGTCAGCTTGAACAGCTGTGTACGGACTACGAAGTCGAAATGCGGGGCAAAGGGTTTGAATTTAATGTGAGCCTCGCGGATAGTTTTAATCTGGATGTGCTGGGTGGAGGCGGTTTTAATTTAAAGCCATCAGATGCTGTCGAATCCTATAGCGAGACCGTTACACATTCATGGAAAAAGAAAGTCAAGAGAGAAGGTTGGCTGCACAAGACGTTAAAAGTCTTGAGCTTTGGGAAGAGAAGTGATTACGCTGAAGTGGTAGAAACAAGCACACAAGACGTTAAACGCTACAAAGTTGTTTTGAATGACTATGTTGAAGAAGCGCAGGCGCTTGCAGATGGCTTTTATGCAGATGTTGAAGCTCGTCTCGCCAAGCAGTTTGAGGATAAGCTTGTTCCGGCCGTTGATGAGGTTTTTGCCAAGGTGATTTCAGATGTAAAGGGGATTGAGGAGGCACTGGAAAATTCAAAAAAGCTCAAGGATGAAAGTGTCTCTATCATATCGAGGGTGAAGGAAATGATGGACACGGTAAAGAAGGATAATCTTGTCTGTTTAAAGCGAATTGAAATTGCCATTCGCGGGATTGATGCACTTAAATTTGGGAAGTAGAGGTGGTTATGAACGATATTGAATCTGCTTGCCTTGATGGTCTTTTACAAAAATATCCGCATCTTGAAGAAAAGGCTATTGTGGATTTTATCAATGGTTTGAGTGTGATGTCTGATCACATTGACGTCAAATCGCAAACGTCTGCCAAAGGCTTTTCTGCACGCTTTTTTGATAGGATTACAGGCCGCAGCAGAAAGCGTCAGGAGTTGATCGATACCAGTGTTGAGACTAGTTTTGTATTTATAAAGGATTACCTGGTAAATAACGAGGTACGCCTCGCAAGAAATGAAGTCTTTTTGCAGCAGGTGATGGATGGGGTTGCCTTGGTTTCAGCCAAGTTGCAAGAGATCGCTGGCGACACATCGCGCCTTCGCGACAATGTGCAGGCGTTGGCGGATAGATTGTCTGTTATGGAGCACTTCTTGGCGCATAAAATTGATGGCCTAGAATTACATAATAGAGCAATGGCGGAAAAATCACTTGCGCTTAGTATCTTTGAGTCGTGTGATGACCTGTTTACGCCTGAACAAAGTCTATGGATGTTGCTTACGCGCCTTAAATTCGGCGATTTCGGTTTGTGGGTTGCATCCAGGGACAAAGATCCTACGCATGGCAAGACCGTTGAAACAGTTTTGCAGTCCTTGAAAATGGACTGCATCAGAATTCTGTCGGCAAAAAACGGGCGTGGACCCGATGAACTGGTTGACCGTAAGACCCTATTTACTACGCTCAATGCTACTGATGAGATGCTGAGAGAGGCATTGTGTCTTGTCAGCGATAATCAGAGCAGTGAATTGGAGTCTGTGATTATGGCTGTCAATAGTGATTCTGTGCCTGAGATCGAGGCAGAAATGCCGTTCATATTCTCAAATGTCAGCATTGTTGAGGAAATGTCCTGTCTGCTGAGCTCAGGGGGGCAGCATGCTGCAATCAACTAAGCTAGGGCTGGTTCTCTCTGGAGGTGGCGCTAAAGGAGCTTTTCAGGCAGGTGTCTTGCGTTACCTCGCTGAACAGAATATTCAGCCTGATGCTGTTTCTGGCGCCAGTATTGGTTCGCTGAATGGTTCTGTTGTGGCTGGCTCAAGGAATGTTCAGGAGGCGGCAGAGACACTTGAAAAAGTATGGCATGAGGTTGCAGAGAACTCTCCGCTTAAGATGGATTTTGTTGCTTTACTTGCCTTCATGATGAGAATTGCTGCTGCCGCGTTAGGCGGCCCAATAGGGCGGAAAGCTGCAGCGTCAACACAGATTCTAGGAAGTGTGCTGCCGGAAAAGTATCACAAGTATATCGGTACTCCAGCTTTTTTTGATAATTCGCCCAGTGTCGATATCCTCAAGCGTTATGCGGGTTTAGATTCGAAGGATATGGCTCTGCCTTTTTGGGCCTCTGTGTATGAAAGTGACGGTATTATAAAAGATATTTCGCAATTCATTGCTTCTAGTCTGGATGTTTATAAGGAATCAAAAGCATCCAGTTTTATTCTAATAAATAATCTTTCTCCGGATGCTAAGTTGAAAGCATTGTTGGCCTCCTCGGCAATTCCTTTAGCCTACGAGGCGCAACGAATTGACGGGAAAAAGTTTTACGACGGTGGTATGGGCGGAGGCAGTAATTTTCAGGGCAATACACCCATAGTGCCCCTCATAGAAAATGAAAAATGTAGTCATATTATTGTGACCCATTTGCAAGATGGGACATTTTGGGATCGCAATAAATTTCCTAACACCAGCATTCTGGAAATTCGGCCTAGAGGAATATCCAAGGGCTCGCTAGATATGCTGAATTTTGAGCGCGGGGCCATTCTTGAATGGATGGAGCAGGGCTACCAGGACGCCAAGGCCAGCATAGAGCCTGTTGCCGAAGGCTTGGCTGCTTTCCGCCGTAGTCGCGAAACTCATGCAGCGTTGAGTGACTCTGCTTCCAATATGGCAGATGCATTGCAGTGGCTGAAAGATTGAAAGTGGCTTTCCCTTGTTGTCATTTGCCTTGGTCAATTGCCTTGCCCGTAGGGAGGTAGACCGAGATACACCGTTTCAATACCCTTTGCCCGCTGCTAGACTCGGCTAAGGTAAAAACTTTTATATTAGGTGGCCTGGGTGGCTCAAAGCGTTGAGTGGCGGTTCTATGGCAGGCATCTTGAGCTGGAGCAGATGCAGCGAATACTGGCGCGCAGGCGCTGGTTTTTTCTGCAGATTTCCGGTCGCCGGCGCATCGGCAAGACTGCACTCATCCAGCAGGCGCTGAAAGCACGAAGCCAGGACAAGACACTGTATATCCAGATCCCTGACTCTGATGCGGTCGGGGTGGTGGCAGCCTGCAATGGCTATCTGGAGACCTTCGGTCTGCCCCGGCGGGTGAAGAGCCTGGCGGATATTGCAACCTTGATTGAGGCGCTGGTGCGCCAGGGCTATGTGGTTGCTCTGGACGAGTTCCAGTACTTTCATCGCAAGCAGCTGAGTGATTTCTGCTCCTACCTGCAGGCTGCGGTGGACCGTCTGGCTGCTGCGCCGGTGCAGGAGGTTTCCGGCGGTTTGATTGTGCTGGGATCCTTGCATGCGGAAATGACTGCCCTGCTGGAGGACCGGGATGCCCCGCTATTCAACCGGACGACGGACACCATAGAGCTCTCCCACCTGGACGTGCGGTCCATTCTTGAAATCCTTGCGTCGCATGCAGATACCGATCCGGACAGATTGTTGTTTCTCTGGAATCTGTTTGAGGGGGTGCCGAAGTTTTACCGGGATGCCTATGAGCAAGGTGTGCTGTCGGCCTCACGCAGCGAGCTGCTGGCGCGGCTGTTCTTTGCCAGCTCGTCACCATTGCGCAACGAGGCGGACAACTGGTTCCTGCGGGAGCTGCGTGGGCGCTATGACATGGTGTTGCAGTATCTCTCGGCCCATCCCGGTTGCAGCAACGCCGATATCGAGGCGGCCTTGGCGGATATTTCGGGGCCGGGTGAGGTAAAGCAGATTGGCGGGTATCTGAAGGTGCTGGCTGAGCGCTACCAGATGATTGAGCGGCGTTTGCCGGTCTTTGCACGGGCCAAGGCGCGATCAGGGCGCTATTACATCAAGGACAACTTTCTGCGTGCCTGGTTGGGCGCCTTGCAGAAACCGGTGGCTGCGGCTGCATTTCGTCCGCTTGAGCAATTGATCAGTCAGGCGGATCAGCGTCTGTGCGAGGTGGAGGGGCATGCCCTGGAAGATCTGGTCGCACAGATTTACGAGGAGCACAGCCGACTTGGCATCGCTTCCTTTCCGTTGACTGAACGGGTGTCGGGGTATTGGGATCGGGCCGATGTTGAAATTGATCTGGTCGCCATCAACGAGGATGAGCGTCGTATCCGGTTCGCCAGTTGCAAGCGCAATGCTGACAAGTTGCCAGCTTCGATCGCCGCGTTGAAGCTTGCAGCGGGGCGGTTTCTGGCGGTGCAAAAACGATTTGCCGGCTGGACGGTGGAATATGCTGCTATTGCACCGACCATCCCGGATGAACTGAAGCGGCAGTTGGAGGCAGAGGGTGTGGTGGCCCAGAGCCTGTCGGATTTGATTGCGGTTTATCACAACTGAAACGGAATAACGGATAAGGATATTTATGATCCCCGGTTTGCTGGCCACTGAAGTTGCCGCCGCCCTGCGCGAGTTTATCGTCACCGGTTTTGAAACCGAGACCGCCCCCTTCGCCGGTGAGTTTCGACGGCTGGTTGAGGAGCAGCAGGCGGGTGAGGCCTTTATCAAGGGGCCTTATGTGTCCATTGGGCTGCCATTTCTCACTGGTTCTTCCGGCCGGGATTTTTTTCAGGGCTTTGAAACCGAACATCCGCCCTTTGCCCACCAGGAACAGGCCTGGCAGCGTCTGGCTTCTGACCGCCTGGCTGCCAATACACTGGTTGCCACCGGCACCGGCTCGGGCAAGACCGAGTGTTTCCTCTATCCGCTGCTGGATCATTGCCTGCGTGCACGCGGGGCTGGCATCAAGGCGATTGTTATCTACCCGATGAATGCGCTGGCCAGCGATCAGGCCAAACGTTTCGCCAGGGAAATTCATCGCCAGCCGGCGCTGAAGGGGCTGCGTGTTGGGTTGTTTGTCGGCGGGGATGCACTGGGTACCAAGGTGATGCTGGCCGATCAGGTGATCACCGACAAGGAAACCCTGCGCAACAATCCGCCGGATATCCTGCTGACCAACTACAAGATGCTCGATTACCTGTTGATGCGCCCGCAGGACCAGAAACTCTGGGCGCACAACGGTCCGGATACCCTGCGTTATCTGGTCGTCGATGAGTTGCATACCTTTGATGGTGCGCAGGGAACCGATCTGTCGCTGCTGATACGCCGGTTGCGCGCACGCTTTGACATGTCCCCCCGGCAGTTGGTGTGCGTCGGCACCTCTGCAACACTCGGCGGTGAGGACAGCATCAAAGGCTTGCTTGGCTATGCGGCGGATATTTTTTCTACGCCGTTTACCCGTGAGGCGGTGATTGCCGAGCAGCGTCAGTCTGATTCCGAGTTCCTCGACAATCTGGCTTTTCTTGGCCTTAACAGGAAAGTATCCCCGGATGATCTTTCACGTGCCCTGCAGGAAAGCTTGCAGGTTTATCTGCTGAAGGCCTACGAGCTGTTTTTCAGTCAGGAGCCGGCCAAACCGCTGGATTCCGATGAAGGCCGGATTCAGCTGGGCCGTGAACTCAGGCAGCACGGTCAACTGGCCAATCTGTTGCGACAGTTGAAATTGCTGCAGGGTACGCCGCGTTTTCGTGAGTTGTTGCAAAAACTTGCTTCGCAGATCCCGCCCCTGTTCCAGCGTCAGCCAGAGCAGGTTTTGATTGCTCTGTTGGCATTGTTGTCGCACGCCCGCAATGAAGTGGGCATGCCGCTGGTTCAGTTGCGCCTGCAGCTGTTGTCGACTCCCCCTGATTAGGT